>LZRQ01000040.1 GCA_002159155.1 Firmicutes bacterium ZCTH02-B6 | reverse complement strand
CCCCAGAGGTACCGCCGCGCCCGGGAATTCCCCGGCGCGGCGGTGCCGGCGCGTTGCCCACCGGTGGGAGCGACGCTTAGCTTTCCAGCAGAAACCCCTCGCATCGCGGTACGTCCGCGGCCATCCCGCTGTGCTATAATCGTCCCATGGACAAGCCGATCATCCTTGCTTCCGCGTCCCCTCGCCGGCAGCAACTGCTGGCGGAGACAGGCCTCCCGTTCACGGTGGCGGTTTCCGAAGTAGATGAAGAGGCGATCATAGCAGGTTCGCCCAGGGAACTGGCGGAGCAGCGAGCCCTGCACAAGGCCAGGGCGGTGGCGGTGACGCTTCCGGACGGCCTGGTCATCGGGGCGGATACCATCGTGCTCTGCCAAGGCCAGGTGCTGGGCAAGCCTAAGGATGCGGCTGACGCCAAGCGCCTGCTTTCGCTCTTGTCGGGCAGGAGCCACCGGGTGGTTACCGGGGTCTGCGTCCTTGAGGCCCCTAACGGCCGGTGCCTCGTGGCTTCGGCTTGCACCAAGGTCACCTTCCGGCAGCTGTCCCCTGAGGAGATCGACCGCTACGTGGCCACGGGTGAGCCCATGGATAAGGCCGGCGCCTATGGCATCCAGGGCAAGGGGGCGCTCGTGGTGGAGCGTCTCGTGGGCGGCGAGGAACTGGGGTTTGTCATCGACGACGTGATGGGCCTCACAGGCGGCAAGGGCCGACTCGGAGCCGTCGGGCTCCTCACCGGCGGCCTTGTCACCCGCGAGGCCCTGTGGGAGCACGCCGTCGCCTGTGCGCTCATTCCCCACCGGCATCCGGCGTTGTACCCGGCTGAGACTGCGGGGTTGTTGCCCCGGTCTTAGTCCTCGAGGAACAGGAAGCGGCCGTTCTCCTGCACCAGCTCTCCGTCCAGGTAGATGCGCCCGCCCTGGCGCAGGTCCTTGACCATGTCCCAGTGGATGGCCGACTGGTTGGTGCCCTGGCACTCGGGATACGCGGCACCCACGGCCAAGTGGATCGTGCCGCCGATCTTCTCGTCGAACAGGATGTCGCGGGTATAACGGGTGATCCCGTAGTTGCACCCGATGCCAAACTCACCCAAGAAGCGCGCGCCCTCGTCGGTATCGAGCAGCTTGTGCAACAGGTCTTCGCCCTTGGCCGCGGTCGCCTCCACAATCTTCCCGTCGCGGAAGGTCAGGCGGATGCCCTGCACCTCCCGGCCCCCGTAAATGGCCGGCAGCTCGAAGGCGATGGTGCCGTTGGTGGTCTTTTCGTGGGGTGCGTAAAAGACTTCGCCGTCGGGCATGTTGTAGTGGCCGTCGGCCACCACTCCTGGGCGGCCCTTGATGCTAAAGGTCAGATCCGTGTCCGCCCCCACGATACGCACCTCGTCGGCCGCGTCAAACCGTTCCTTGATGCGGTTCATGCGCTCGGAAGCCTGACGCCAGTCGATGTTGCAGGCGCCAAAGAGGAAGTCGGCGTATTCGTCGACCGACATGTCCGCATCCTGGGCCAGGCTGGGCGTGGGATAGTTGCAGATAACCCACCGCACTTTGCCCGACATGATGTACTCCTGGAGGGGACGATTCGTCCGGCTCATGCGCTGCATTTTCTTGGGGTCGACACCCGTGAGCTCCCGGGTGTTTTCGGGGGCGTCGATGCGGATCAGCACATCAGAGTGCTCGATGATGTACTTTTCGATCGGGTTGAGATACTCCAGGTGCGCGTCGGTGGCTTCTTCATAAAAGATGCGGCTGAAGCTGCCGTAGCTGAGCTGGAGCATGGGATAGCCGCCGTTGCGCACTACAAGGCGAAAAATGGCCTCCACCAGCGGGCGGGCCAGCGGTGTCGCCCGGATGAGCACGTGATCCCCGGCCTTGACTTCGGTCGAGTAATTGACGAGGATGTCCGCCAGCTGCTCGATGCGCGGGTCCTTGCTCAAGGTGCGTTACCCTCCTTGCCGCCGCCGGCCCATGGCGCCGCGTGGGCCGAGCGACTCCGTAGTTGGCTTTTCCGTCGTTCGGCGGAGCGCCGGGGGACCCCTGCCTCCCTTGTCTCGTTCTCGCAACTCCGCCAAATTTTGTTGACAGGTATGCAGGACACAGCGTATACTTTAGACTGTGGCTCCAGTCTAGTCGTCACCCAGGGAGGTGGGAGAGTCATGCGCAATCGAAATTCCGCCGACATTCGCTCCCTGGGTTCCCGCATATCCGGCTTTGCCCGCACGGAGCCTACCTCCCGCTTCTTGTGACAACTCTCTTGTAGAATCGAGCGGCGTAGGTTCCATCGTCGCACAGCCGGGTGCGCGCCCCAGGGGCGGGCGCCGCCGGGTTGTATTCGTGTTTCCCGTTGGTGACGTCGAGGCATCCGCGCGCCTGAAGCGGCCGCGCCATCACCAGGAGGAGAGGACATGTCCGCGCCTTTGTCCGTTGACGTGCAAAACGTAAGCCGCCAGTTCGTGACCAAGAAGGGACAGACGTTTTGGGCCTTGCGGGATGCGTCGCTGCAGGTCCAGGAAGGCGAGCTGTTTGGCCTGTTGGGGCCAAACGGTGCCGGAAAGACAACGCTGATTAAGATCCTGTCCACGTTGCTGCTGCCGACCTCCGGGCAGGCACGGGTGGCCGGTTTCGACGTGGTGCGGGAAGCCGACAAGGTGCGCCGCGTCATCAATATGGTGTCCGGCGGGGAGCACTCGGGCTACGGCATTTTGACGGTCCGCGAAAGCCTGTGGCTGTTTTCCCAGTTCCACGGCTTGCCCAGCA
Organism: Firmicutes bacterium ZCTH02-B6; assembly: GCA_002159155.1. Classification (GTDB taxonomy): domain Bacteria; phylum Bacillota; class Limnochordia; order Limnochordales; family ZCTH02-B6; genus ZCTH02-B6. The sequence goes on along the minus strand of LZRQ01000040.1, from coordinate 18,756 downwards.
AGGCGGCTTTGGCCCGCATCGATGAGCTGCTGGAAGTGGTGGGGCTTGCCCAGCATGCGCATACCCGGATCAACAAGCTTTCAACGGGGATGCGCCAGAAAATGAACTTCGTCCGGGGCTTCCTCAACGACCCCCGGGTCCTCTTTCTGGACGAGCCGACCTTGGGCCTGGACGTAGAGACCTCTCGCATTCTCCGCAGCTACGTCAAGCGCTGGGTCAAGGAGAAACCGGGTCGCACCATCCTGCTCACTACCCACTACATGGCCGAAGCCGACGAGCTGTGCGATCGGCTGGCCATTATCGAGGGCGGGCGCATCCTGGCGTGCGACACCCCCGCCAACCTGAAGCGCACCATGCAGGATGAGGTAGTGCTTCGCATGGAGGTGTACCCGTCGCTGGCAGAGCCCCAGCGCTTGGCGCAGCTGCCCGGGGTGCTCAGGCTGGTGCCCGACCGGGGCCAAAACGGCCACCAGGTGTTGACGTGGGGGCTAGCGGACGACGGGGTCATCGGCACGGTCATCCAGGCTCTGCAACAGGACGGCGTGCGCATTTTGCGCCTGGAGAAGGCGGACCCGACGCTGGAGGATGTCTTTATGCGCATGGTGGGAAGGAGGCTCACCGATGGCAACGGCCAGTCCAACCACAGCGCCTGACGCGCTGGACTCCGCCCCTGAGCCGGCGGCGAGCTTGCCGGACTTGACGCTCATCCAGCGGCTAGTGCTCAACTTGCGGGCAGCGCGCGCCCGGGCGTACGTGCGGGTGGTGGCTACAGGACGCGAGCTGTCGTGGCTCGCCTTTGAGGTAGCTTTGCCGATCCTGTCCGCCGCCGCGTATGTGTACATCTATGAGGCCCTCGGCGCGCCGCCCCGCTACACGGGGTTTGTGCTCCTGGGCAGCGCGATGACCGCCTATTGGATGAACGTACTCTGGTCTATGGCCAGCCAGTTTTACTGGGAGAAGCAAAGCGGGCTGTTGGAGACGTATTTCCTTGCCCCCGCGTCGCGGGTGGCGTTGCTGCTCGGCATGGCCGGCGGCGGTATCTTCATGTCGACTAGCCGCGCCGCGTCGACGCTGATCGCGGGCAGCTTCCTCTTTGGCGTGCAGTATGAGGTGGTCAGTTGGCCGTTGGCCATCCTCGCCTTTGTGCTGACGCTGGCCGCCTTGTACTGCCTTGGGATGCTCTTTTCGTCCGTATTTCTGATGTACGGGCGGGAAGCGTGGCATATGGCCAACGCCCTGCAAGAGCCGGTCTACCTGCTCTCGGGGTTCTACTTCCCTGTGCGGGCGCTCGGCTTTTGGACAGCCATGGGTGCATCCTTGATCCCCCTCACCTTGGGGCTTGACGCCATGCGGCAGCTCATGTTCGGCGCTCCGGACGCGGCGTTGTTGCCCGTGGGGTGGGAACTGCTGGGGCTCGCCCTGTTGACCGTCGTATACTTCCTCCTGGCCCTGCGGTCTCTGGCCGCCATGGAGCACCTGGCCAAGCGCGAAGGGAGGCTGACGCTGAAATGGCAGTAGAAACCAACGCGGCACCCGCCCCTGCGGGTCACAGCCCGGCCGTGACATGGCGGGACCGCTGGCAAACGTTTCGCCTATCGGCGTGGCTTGGGTGGCAGGTGGAAAGCAATTGGGCGGACCCGCTGCTCTTTGCCGTCTACTCCATGGCCAAGCCCATCGCCAGTGCGCTAATTTTGGTCATCATGTACCGGATCATCGCCAACGAGACGGCGGAGGCCCTGTTCCCGGGCATGTACGTCGGAAACGCGCTCTTCATGTACGTGGGGGCGCTCATGTTCGGCGTCAGCTGGGTGATCATGGAGGAGCGGGAGTATTTCCAGATCCTCAAATACATTTACCTCTCCACGGCCAGCATGTACTGGTACCTGGCGGGGCGTGCCGTGGCCAAGTTCCTGATCACGACGTTGGCTGTGGTCATCCTCTTGGCGTTCGGCGCCGCCTTCTTGGACTTGCCCCTGCGTCTGAGCCAGGTCGACTGGGGGCTGTTCGCGACGGTGTTCCCGTTGGGCATCCTGACCATGATCGGCCTCGGCTACTTGCTTGCGGGCGTCCTACTCATCTCCGCCCGCCACGGGTCGGGTTACGTCGAGTCGGTGGCGGGAGCGCTGTACCTGTTGTGCGGCGTCGTGTTCCCGCTGGACGTCTTGCCTGGATGGCTGGCCGCCGCCGGCAAGGTCATCCCGGTCACCTATTGGCTGGAAGGGCTGCGGCGAGCGCTCTTGGGCCAGAGCTTTGCACAGGCGCTGGCGGGCTACTCCGACGGGCAGATCGTGCTGTGGCTGGCCATTAGCACCGTGGTGACGCTGGGCGTTTCGGTGTGGTTTTTTGGGCGTATGGACCATGTGGCCCGCAGCCGGGGCCTGATCGATCAGGTCACCGAACACTAATCAGCGAAACCACGCCGGCGCCTAGTGGACGGTTCCCGGCGGACGAGGACGTCGATGCGGGGCTCTTCCACATCGGACAGGGAAAAGCCGTTGCTGACGGCCACCTCGTCTTGGGCGGGAAACGCGTCGCCCGCTAGGAATCGGGCCAGGCGGCGGTAGGCGTCTGCCCCCGGATGCAAAGGGGCAAACGAGAGGATGGACTTGCCCGCCGCCGCCGCTTCGGCAAAGCGGATGCTGCGGGGCACGGCGCAATCCACCAGCACCGGCGCCTCGGCCCCAAACTGGGCGACGAGCGCGTCCAGCTCCTGCTGCGAGTGGCGCACCCGCCGGTCAAACAAAGTGGGCAGGATGCCGGCTATCTTGAGCTTGCTGTTGAGCCGCAGCTGCACCTTGCGCACCATGCGCAAGAGCACCTGCATGGCCCGGGTGGACAGGAACTCGCACGCCACAGGGACGAGCACCTCATCGGCCGCGGCGAAGGCGTTGATGGTCAAAAGGCCCAGCGACGGCTGGCAGTCCACAAGGACAAAGTCATAGTCATCCCTAAGCGGGGCGAGCACCCCGCCCAGCCGCCGCTCCCTGGCCACCATGCCTACAAGTTCCATCTCGGCTAGCGACAGGTCGATGTTGGCCGGCAACAAGTCAGCGCCGAGGGGTGTGGACAGCAGGATCTCCCGGGAATCGAGCCCTTTGACCAGCGAGTCGTAAAGCGACCTTTCCAGTTCGTCCGGATTGCGGCCTGACCACAGCGTGAGGCTGCCCTGAGGGTCCATGTCCAACATAAGGACGCGGGCGCCGAGCTGGCTGAGAGCCGCCGCCAAGTTGGCGACGGTGGTGGTCTTGGCCACGCCGCCCTTTTGGTTTGCCACCGCAATGACCCGGCTCATGTCCACCATCCCCTGGCCGACAGCGTATAAAATTGTGATTCTTCATTCGTAAGTTGCCACCTGCCCGGCCAGCGGCGCCGGGCAGGACACGATCTTGGCGGTCAGCGGGGCGCCTGCTCCTGGAGCGGCGCCCTGGCCTGCGTCTGCAGTTGTTCCTGTTGCTGCAGCAACCGCTCCCACTGCTCCAGCAAGGATTCCAAGGTTTCGCACGCCGCCCGGTGGGCTTGTACGGCCTGCCGCGCCCTCTCGCCGTCGGCATACAGCTCCGGATCCGCCAGCGCTGCTTCCCAGCGCTGCTTTTCCTCTTCCCAGTGGGCAATGTCCGCTTCAACGGCCGCGATCTGGGACGCCAGCCGCCGGGCCGCGGCCGCCTGCGATCGGTCCGGCCGCCGGGCCGGCGCGCCGGCGCCGCTCCCCGGCCGCCCGCTCTGGACAGCCGCGGTCCTGGAATCCGGTTTCCCGTCTCGCTCTCCCTGGGCGCCCTTGGCCCCGACAGCCGCCTGCTCCGCCTGGCGCTGCGCGGCATACTCGGCGTAGGTGCCGTCAAACGCGCTCACTTTCCCGCCTTCCACGACCCACAAGCTTCCACAGACGGTGTCCAGGAAATAGCGGTCGTGGGAAACGACGATCAGGGTGCCATCGTAGTCGGACAAGGCCGCCTCCAGCGCCGTGCGGGCAGCGATGTCCAGGTGGTTGGTGGGCTCGTCCAAGAGCAACAGGTTAGGCTGCATGAGAATGAGCCGCGCCAGTGCCACCCGGGCCCGCTCGCCTCCGCTCAACCGGCCCACGGGAGCCAGCACCTCGTCGCCCTGGAACAAAAACCGCGCCAGATGGCGGCGGGCCTCTTCGGGGGACAGCCGCTGCACCATGAGCAGGTGATCTAAGACGGTGCGCTCGGGATCCAGATCTTCCTGGCCCTGGGCAAAATAGCCAATCCGGACGCCTTCACCAGGGATGACCCACCCCTCATCCGGGGCGAGCCGGCCCGCGATCAGCTTGAGCAACGTCGTCTTGCCGCTGCCGTTGGCGCCGATGACGCCAATGCGCTGGCCGCGCTGGACGGTGAGACTGACGCCGTCCAGCACGGTGCGATCGCCAAACCGCTTGACGACGCCGGCGATGCGCACCACTTCCCGCCCGGTTCGGCCCCCGGCGGCGAGCGTCACACGCGGACCCCGCGGCCCGCTGGCGGGGACCTCCACCCGTTCCATGCGGGCCAGCAGCTTGGCCCTCCCCCGGGCCTGACGGGCCTTGACGCCGGCGCGATAGCGGCGGACGAACTCCTCGAGCCGCTGGATCTCCTCCTGCTGCCGTTCATACTCTTTCCGGCGCCGCTCCAGCTGCTCGACCTTGAGTTCCATGGCCCGGGTGTAATGGGCGGGATACTCGTGCACGCGCCCGCCTTCCACGTCCCAGGTGCGGGTGGTCACGGCGTCCAGAAACCAGCGGTCGTGGGAAACGATGACGACGGCTTGCTTTAGCTGCCGGAGAAACGACTCCAGCCACTCGGTGGCCGCGGTGTCCAAGTGGTTGGTGGGCTCATCCAACAGCAGCACATCTGGGGCCGACAAAAGCAAACGGGCGAGAGCCAGCCTTACCCGCTGCCCGCCGCTCAAGGTGCCGACGGGCCGCGCAAGGTCGTCCTCGCGAAAGCCAAGGCCAAACGCGGCGGCACGCAACCGGGCAGGCGCTTCGTACCCCCCGGCCTGCTCAAAGCGGGTCGAAAGCCGGCTGTAGCGGTCCATGACGGCGGCGAGGCGCGCCTCGTCTCCGTGCACGGCCGGATCCGCCATGGCTTGCTCCAGTTCCCGCAGCTCGGCCGCCATGGCTTCCACCGGCTCGATGGCCTGCCGGAGAAACGCGTGCACCTGCATGGCCATCTCGTGCGGCTCGAAACCGACCGACTGGCCCAGGTAGCCGACGACGGTGTCCCGGGCCGTCTCGCGCCGCCCCTGGTCCGGTTCGAGCTGCCCGGCCAGCATGCGCAGGAGGGTGCTCTTTCCACACCCGTTGGGGCCGACGGCGCCGATCTTGTCGCCTGCGTGGACGGCTACGCTGACATCGGCCAGCACCTGGCGGGCGCCGTAAAACTTGCCAACCCCAGTGAGGCGTACGAGCACGCTACTGGTCGCCCTTGGGCCCGCGGTCAAGCCCGCGCCGCACGGCCCAGGCCGCGGCCTCCGCCCGGTTGTGCAGCTGCAGCTTGGCCAGGATGTTGCTCACGTAGTTGCGCACCGTCTTTTCGCTCAAGTAGAGGGCGTTGGCGATCTCCCGGTTGGTCTTGCCCTCGGCGATCAATGCCAGGATGCGCTCTTCCTGCTCAGTCAAGGCCTCTGGCGTGCCGCGGCCGTCGGTGTTGGCCAAACCGGTACCGCCCCGCACCCGCTCGAGAATCTTGCCGGTGACCCCCGGGTCCAGCAGCGATTCGCCCTTGGAAACGCGGCGAATGGCGTCCACCAGCTCCTGCGTGCCGATCTGCTTGAGCACATAGCCGCTGGCGCCCGCCATGACGGAACCGATCACCGCCTCGTCATCCGAGTAGCTGGTCAACATGATGACGCGGATGTGCGGCCAGCGGGACCGGATGCTCCGGCACGCCTCGATGCCGCTGCCGCCGGGCATGCGGATATCCATCACCACCACGTCGGGTTGCACCTGCTCCACCACCTGCTCCGCCTCGGCGGCGGAACCCGCCTCCCCCACCACCTCCAGGTCAGCCACGCGGTTGAGGAGGCTCTTGAGCCCGACGCGCACCACCTCGTGGTCGTCCACGATCACGACTTTGATGGTCTGCACCCTTCCCACCCCTTCATCCGTTGCTTCTGCCCAACCCTCCGCGCTTTCCGGCGCCGCACCGCGTTACGCCCGGCTGGATCCGCCCGCCATATCCCGCGGCACCGCGACCCACACCCGGGTCCCGCGGCCCGGTGCGCTGGTCACCTCGAGTTCCCCGCCGAGCAACTGCGCCCGCTGGCGCATGTTGCGCAGGCCGTTGCCCGTCAGCGGCACCGCCTCGCTCATCTGGAAACCGGTGCCGTCGTCGATCACCGTCAACTCGACCCGCTCGTTGGATACGTCGACCACGATGCGGATGCGGCTCGCGCGCCCGTGGCGCACCGCGTTGGTCAACGACTCCCGGGTTATCTGTTTGAGATGGTTCAGCACATCCGGGCGCACCCGGGTCGCCGTCTCGCCCCGGGCCTCCACCGTGACCGCGACGCCAAAGCCGGCGCGAAATTCGGCCGCGATGGCCGCCAGCGCCTCCTGCAGCGTGCGGTTCTCGTCGATGGGCGAGCGGAGGTTGGTGATGTATTGCCGGATATCGCGGATGGCTTCGTTCAGCTTCTCCATGCTAAATGCGATGCGGTCCCGGGTTTCGCCGGGGTCTTCCTCCATCTGTTCCCGCGCCGCTTCCAGGTTGAGCCCCACCGCGTACAGGGATTGGATGATACCATCGTGCAGCTCCCGCGCGATACGATCCCGCTCCTCCAGCACCGCGCGCACCCGGTCCGCCTCTTCGAGCTGCCTGGCGTGCTCGATGTCAAACATCTCCAGCAGGCGGATGACGAAATACGTGATCGCGAGACCCGCAAGCCCCCGCCACAGCTCGATTGGCACGCCGGTCAGATGAAACACGATCTCCGTGTTGACGTAGCGAGCCGGCAAAACGTCGGCGGGAGGCACGATGAGGCCATCGGCGACGCCGTAGGCCACAAACGCCAGCACCGTCAGCCGCAGGGCGCTCAAAAGGCGCGGCACTTGGAGCCGCCCAAACTCGTGGGACTGCCGGCTCAGCGCGTAGCACGTCACCGCCGCGCCGGGCAGCGCCAGGAGATATCGGGCCCAGACGTCGGCCGCGTCGAGCCAGCGCTCGGGGACTTCGGGACCAAAAAACGGGCGGCCTAACGCAAAGACAAGAAACCACACGGCAAAAATGCCCCACGGCACCGCAGGCAAGTAGCGATAGCGCGCCGGCAAGCCTTCGGCCAGGAGACGCATGCCAAACTGAAAGAGAAAAGCGAACGAAACGGCCAGCAGCGTTCCCTGCACACCCCACAGGAACACGATGGCCTGTACTGACAAATAGGTAGCCTGGATGGGGATGAAAACTTGCCCCCACTCAGCCACCCCGTGCAACAGGCCAAAGGTCCCCAAAAGCGGTAGCGCCCTGGCCAGCGTCAGCTCGCTGGGGCGCCGGGACTGCAGGGAAAGGGCGAAACCGAGCAGGAAGTAAACGAGGCCATAGGCGAACACGACCACTATCTGGTTTGTGCTGAAGAATTCGCGCAGCACGGCCATGCCGCCCGTGCCCACCACCTTTCTGCCCCTTCATTCTATCACAATCAGAAAGCCCGGTCCCTCCGGGCCTGTCGCGCGATGAACCCGCTCTTCGCTCCACCTCTCAATCCACCTCTCCAGGACTCCCGCTCACTCGCCCTGCGCGTCCGGACCGGGCTCGGGACCCGCGCCTCCCGCTCGCCGGCACCGCCTTCACGAGCCGCGGGACGCAAACCGTGTGATATACTGGGGATACCGACAATCCGGAGGGATTCTGAATGCACAAGGTGCGCAAGGGTCAGGTGGATCCGAGCTGCTATGACCAGCAGCAGGACAGCGGCATGCTGCCCATCGTGTCCGCGGACAACGCCTATGGCGGCCGCGGTGCGAAGCTGACCGCCATCGTGGTGGACGGCGACCGGGCTTGGTTTGACGAGGCCGCCCTGCACGGGCGCACCGCCCTGGAGCAAGCGGTGCGCTGGGTCAAATCACCAGACGAAGTGCCCAACGGCCGCACCGTGAACCCCGTGTGGGTGTACATCCGTCCCGCCCGCGGGGGCGGTTTCCAATACTATGGCCTTGTAGCCGTCAGCATGTTGATCGACGAGGCTACCGGCGTCGGATGGAAGTCGTTGGCCGAGCACGTCAACCAACTGTCCAAGTGCATGAACGGCCACGTCGATTTGCATCTCCTCGACGAGCGCGGCCGGGCGGCGCTCCTGGCCGCCTTGCGGCAATACCCGGAGGTGCTGGAAAACTCGCCCGAGGCGGTCAAGGAAGCGCTGGGGCTTCCCGCCTCGGCGCCTGCCGCGGAAAGGTAGCCCCCGAGCAGCAACCAGGCCGCACGGTGCGGAAAACGCAGTCCGCACCGTGCGGGAAACGCGCGGCTGGGGCTGAGCCAGGCTCGCGGCACACAGCCTCGTCCTCGCGCGCCACCCGCTGGTGCGCCCGCAGGATGGGCACCCTGTAAGTGCCATGGTCCTGCGCCGCGCCGTCGACCGTGTGGGCCTGCTGCGCCGCATCGCCCGGGAAGTGCTGCCGCTCACCGCCAGCGAGCTCGCCCGTTGGGAAGCGCGTATTGCGAGCATACCCAACGCCGAGCTGCGGCGACAGGCCCGGGCGAGCATCACCTTAAAGCGGTTTCACTGTGAGGGCGGCAGCGTCTTCGCCGCCCTCCGGCCGGGATGCGCCCCCACCCTCGTGCGCCTGATCGTGGCGCTGCAGACCATCTCCGATTACCTGGACAACCTGTGCGACCGCAGCGTCTCGTGCGACGAAGCCGACTTCCGCCAGCTGCACCAGGCCATGCTGGACGCGGTGGACGATGCGGGACCGCTTCACGACTACTACTCCCTGCACCCCAACCGGGAGGACGGAGGGTACCTGGCCGCGCTGGTCCGGGAATGCCAAGCGTGCCTCCGCGAGCTGCCGTCATACCCGCTGGTGCGGGAACGGGTACAGCGGCTGGTCGGGCTGTACAACGACTTGCAGGTGTACAAACACGGACCCCTGGAGCGGCGGGAAACACAGCTCGAGGACTGGTTCGCCCGCGAAGGCGACGCATGGCGAGAGCTTTATTGGTGGGAGTTCGCGGCCGCGTGCGGCTCGACCTTGGCCGTGTTCGCGCTGCTTGCCGCGGCGGCCTTGCCCGGCCTGCGCCCGGACGAGGCGGAGCAACTTGAGGCCGCCTACTTCCCCTGGATCTGCGGGCTCCACATTTTGCTCGACTACCTCATCGACCAGGCGGAAGACACGGCCGGCGGGGATCTAAACCTGGTGAGCTACTATCCGGATCCGGTCGCACAGCGGTTGCGGCTCGTGCGCTTTGTGCGGGAAGCCCGCTCCCGGGCAGCGGCCCTGCCCGACCCTGCGTTTCACGCCACCGTCGTCGAAGGGTTGCCCGGGCTTTACTTGTCCGACTCCAAGGTGCGCCGGCAGCGGCTGCACCGGGTGGCATGGAACTTGCTCGCGGCCGGCGGACCAGGCAGCTGGGGCTATTACGTCTGGTGCCGGCTGCGGCGGCTCCAGACCTCCCGGAGGCGCCCGCCGAATGAAACGTGACGACGTTGGACGCCGCTCAAAACACGCGCGGCGGATTGGGAAACATGCTGCGCACCAGCCGCAGGAACGCCCGCACCGCCGGGCTCTGGTGGCGGTCCCGGCGCATGATGAGGGACGTGATCCGGCCGAGCTCTTCGAAGCCCGCGATGGCCAGCTCCACCAGGCGCCCGTCCCGCAGTTCCTTGGCCACCACGGACCATGGCTCCATCGCGATGCCGAGGCCGGCGATCACCATCGCCTTGACGGCCTCGTGGCTGTCAAATTCCATAATGACGTCCGGCGTAATGCCGGCGGCGTCAAAGCTTGCATCCACATACGCCCGGAACTTGGAATCGCGTTCGTACGCGATCATCGGGATGGAGGACAGTTCCCGGGGTGAAAGCACCCTCCGCTCCGCCCAGGGAGAGTCGGGACTGGCGATGAGCACGATGCGATCCCGGAACAGGGGAATGGTGTGAATCAATTCGTGGCTGACGGGAACCGTGACGATCCCTAAGTCCATCTCGTTGCGCAACACCATGGTGAGCACCTGGTCGATGGTACCGGTGCGCACGTGCACGGTCACCAGCGGCTGCTGCTTGACAAATGCGCCCAGGATCTCCGGCAACGTGAAGATCGCGACGGTGGACACGGCCCCGATGGTCAGCCGGCCGTATCCGGGTGTGGCCAAGTTTTCGAGGGCTCCCTGGCACTCCTCGATGGTGTGGATGATGCGGCGAGCGTAGGAATAAACGATCTCCCCGGCCGGCGTCAAGTTGACCCGGCGACCGGCGCGGGTCAGCAGCACCGCCCGCAGTTCCTTTTCCAGGCTCTTAACCTGCTTGGTGACGGCCGGCTGGCTCAGCCCCAGCACCTCTGCGGCGCGCGTGAACCCTCCCTCATCGACAACCGTGCAAAAGGTGACGAGTTGCTGCAGGAGCACGCCGCGGCCCTCCCCCGGTTCCACTGGATGAAATGCCCGATACGGATTTCCGACCTGGATACAGATTCCGACATGGAATCGAAATGATGAATCGAATTCATTGGCATTATACGTCGCGCGGGATTAGAATAAAAGTGCGTAGGCTGGTGAGCTTCGCGCCCGCCACCACAACAAGAGAGGCGAGGGATCATGCGCGAGAGGCGTCTGGCGTCCTGGAAGATCGGGGGCGAGCAGGGACAAGGAATTGACTCCACAGGCGAACTGCTGGCCATCGTCTGCAACAGGCTCGGGTATTACATCTACGGTTACCGTCACTTTTCCTCCCGCATTAAAGGCGGCCACTCCAACTATAAAATTATGATCGGCACGGAACCGGTGGCATCCACCTCCAGCGAATTGGATGTGCTGGTGGCCATCGACCAGGAAACCATTGACCGCAACCACAAGGAATTGGTGGAAGGCGGCATCCTAGTGGCCGATGCGCATTTTGAGCCGGTGCTGCCGGAAGGCTGCCCGGCTCGGCTTTTACTCGTGCCGCTGACCCAGATCGCCCAGGAAGTGGGCAACCCGCTCATGCGCAACGTGGTGTCGCTGGGCGTTTCCGCCTACATCCTCGGGCTGCCGCTGGATGCGTTTAAGGACGTCGTCCTGGAGCGGTTTGGCAAGAAGAGCGCCGAGGTAGGACAGCAAAACGTGGCGGCGCTGGAAAAGGGCTACGAGTACGCCCAGCAGCACTTGCCCGAGCCCACCTGGCGGCTCGCTCCCGGCGACGGCAAGAACCGCCTGATCATGATGGGCAACGACGCCGTGGCCCTCGGCGCGCTGGCGGCCGGCTGCCGCTTCTGCGCGGCGTATCCCATCACCCCGGCATCCGAGATCATGGAGAGCCTGATGACCCTGCTGCCCCGTTACGGCGGCGTGGTGGTACAGGCCGAAGACGAAATCGCCGCGATCACGGCGTGCATCGGCGCCGGTTTCGCGGGCGCCCGGGCCATCACCGCCACGTCGGGCCCCGGCATCTCCCTCATGCAGGAGGCTATCGGCCTCGCCCATGTGGCCGAGATCCCAGTGGTTATCGTCGACACCCAGCGGGGCGGCCCGAGCACGGGGATGCCCACCAAGCACGAGCAGAGCGACGTGTGGGCGCTGTTGTACGGCACCCACGGCGACACGCCCCGCATCGTGCTCGCGCCCAGCACTGTCGAGGAAACCTTCTACATGACCGCCGAGGCCTTTAACTTGGCCGACAAGTACCAGTGCCCGGTCGTTGTGGCCACCGATTTGTCCCTCGCCCTCAACAAGCAGACCGTCGAGGGGCTGGACATCAAGCGGATCAAGATCGACCGGGGCGCGCTGCTCTCGGACGAGGAGATCGCCGCTCAGGCCGAGCCCGACGGGTTCCGGCGGTACCGGGTGACCGAGTCGGGCATCTCGCCCCGGCCGTTGCCCGGCCAGCCCAAGGGCCAGTACCTGGCCACCGGCGTGGAGCACAACGAGTTTGGCAAGGTCAGCGAGGATCCGAAAAACCGCGTCGCGATGATGAACAAGCGCCTGCGCAAGGTGCCCGCCGATCCGGGGGCCATGGGGCTGGAGGGCGTCACCTACACGGGCCCCGAGTCGCCCGACGTGCTGCTGGTCGGCTTTGGCTCCACGGTCGGCCCCATCGGCGACGCCCGCAAGCTGCTGGCAGCCGAGGGCTACCGCGTCGGCCACGCGCACGTCAAGGTGCTGGCGCCGTTGCCTGTCCGGGAGCTCGTCGAGCTGTTTGCCCGGGCCAAGCAGGTCATCGTCGCCGAGAACAACGCCCAGGGGCAGCTCTTTGCCCTGATCGAGCAGCGGGTCGGCAAGGCCATGCGGGAGCAGGGCCTGGCGGTGCCGGCTATGCACAGCGTACTCAAGTACGACGGGAACCCGTTCCTGCCCAAGGAGATCGCCGCGCAGGCCAAAGAGGTGACGAGCTATGCCCAAGCTGGCTGATTTCAAGACCAACGAGAAGTCCTGGTGGTGCCCCGGCTGCGGCGACTTCGGCGTGCTCGCCTCGCTGCAAAAGGCCCTGGTGGACCTCGGGATCGAGCCCCACAATGTGGCCATCGTGGCCGGTATCGGGTGCTCGGGCAAGATCGGCAACTACATCAACTGCTACAACTTCCATGTGGTCCACGGGCGGACGCTGCCCACGGCCATGGGCCTTAAGCTCGTCAACCGGGATCTCACGGTGATCGCGGCCGGAGGCGACGGCGACGGCTACGCCATCGGCGGGAACCACTTCCTGCACGCGCTGCGGCGCAACGTGGACATGACGTACATCGTCATGGACAACCAAATCTATGGGCTGACCAAGGGCCAGACGTCGCCCACCAGCAAGCTCGGCTTCAAGACCAAGTCGAGCCCGGACGGCAACATCGAGCGGCCGATCCGGCCCCTGCAGCTGGCCATCGCCGCCGGCGCCACCTTCGTGGCCGCCGGTTTCTCCAGCGACGTCAAGCAGCTGTCGAGCCTCATCGCCCAGGCGATCCAGCATAAAGGCTTCGCGCTGGTCAACGTGTACAGCCCGTGCGTGACCTTCAACAAGGTCAACACGTACGACTGGTACAAGGAGGTCCTCATCAACTTGGACGAGGACCCCAGCTACGATCCGACCAACCGGGGCGCGGCCATCCAAAAGCTCATCGAGACGGACGAGCTGGTCCGCGGCCTGATCTATAAGGCCGACCAGCCCTCCTTCCAGGAGCTCTATCCCGGCTACCGGGACGAGCCCATCGTGCACCAGGACTGGACGTTGCCCGAAGAGGACTTCGCTCAGCTCCTGGCTCAGTTCCACTAAGGCCGGCTTGGATATCCGCACGGTACTGCAGCCAACGGGCCTCTCCTCGGCGCCGAGGAGAGGCCCGTTTCGCTTTGCCTGGCAGCGCCTTTGCGGTGCGGGCTTCGGAGTAACCTACGACGTTCCTGCGGGGGGACGCTGCACCCTCTCGTTGGGCGGTGGTTTAGCCCCCGCCCCACGTCAGGCCGGCCATGTAGGCGTACGCCGCCGCGCCGAGGATCAGCAGCCCGACGATGCCCGCGAACGCGACACTGACGCGCAGCATGACCGGCGGGTTGCCGCCGGCCGTCTGCCGGGCCAGCGTCCACAAAACCCCGTAGATCACCAGCTGAAACAAGCCTATGATCAATAAAGCGACCCAAACGGGCATGCCGCCACCCCCGTCCGTTCCTGACCTGGCATTTCTGTGGCCGTGGGCGACAGTCCTGTCGGCCCCGGCCGCCAGGCGGAAGCCCGGAATCGTTGGGACATTCGCAACAGCCGTTAGTCTAGACGGAAAAACGACGTGTCTATCCAGGGAGGGAGCACCGGTGCGCCTGCGGGACGCGCAAGCGATGGTGGACGAATGGATCGGGCAATTCGCGGAGGGCTATTGGCCACCTTTCGTCAACCTGGCCAGACTGGCGGAGGAAGTCGGGGAACTCGCCCGGGAGCTCAATGACCAGTTTGGTCCGAAACGAAAAAAGCCCGATGAGCCTGCGGGCGACATCGGCCTGGAGATCGGCGACTGCCTCTTTGTCCTGATCTGCATGGCCAACTCGCTCAACATCGACCTCGAGGACGCGTTGACCCGCACCATGGCCAAGTACAGGGCGCGGGACGCCAACCGTTGGGCCCGGAGGCCCGACGCGCCGCCCCCGGAGGAGACGCGGTAACCGGGCGTCAACGCTCGTCCGAAAGCCGGGCCCGGCGCCACGGACCGGCCGCTTCCTTGGTCTCGCCGTCCGCCTCCTTGCGCCGCCGGCCAAGGGCGTTGACGATGACCGACGCGGTTTCCGGGATGGCCTGGATGAGCTCCCGCACGCGGCTGGCCTCGCCAGCGTCGATCTCCGCCGTTACCGCCACCGTGCGGCTCGCCGGATCCGCCTCCACCCGCAGGGACTGCTCGGGACAGCCAAATCGCCGCGGGATGAGGGCGCGCACTGTCGCCTCGACTTCGAGCTGCCAGCCCGGCCGGACGATCCAAAGAAGGTAGATGTCCTGCAACCTGCCCAGGATCCACGCGAAGACGGGTCCCCATGCCCAAAAAAGCCATGCGTTGATGGGCGCCAAGGGAGGCCATAGGCGAGCGGCCGTGAAAAACGCGGCGTAGCCCGCGGCGGCGGCAAAGAGCGTGTGCGCCCCCACTTCCCACGGACCAACCCGCACGTAGCGCACCCGCAGCACGGCCCACCGTCGCAGGAGCGCATAAAGACATCCTACTGAGCCTACCGCCAATCCGCTGAGCCAGCCAAAGCGGCCGTACTGCGCGACCAAGCCCAAGCTCTCCAGCAGGCCGTCGCGGGCTGCGGCGCCGTCCAGCTGCCAAACGGTGATCGCAGCTTCAAACAAGGCGAACCCCAGGTAGAGCAAGGGTACAGCAATGACCAGCGAGAGCCCGGCGGCCAGGCCGGCCGCGATCGTGACCCACCAGGGCGCGCATCCCGCCACGCCGTCCTGGCGCAGCTGGTCCAGGTCCGCGTGCCCCGTCGGCACGAATCGCACTCTCACCCTTGTCGACCCCCTGAAAGAAGCGCGCCGTTCCCTCCGGCTGCGCCGGTCCCACGGCACGTAAAGGATCAATTCCCGCCTGTCCGCCGCCTCCCTCCCTGTCCATGCGCAAGAGCGGCCAGTCCTTCGGGGCGCCGGGCGATGGCCGTCAGCAGCCTCCAAGCGTAGTTCTCGGTCAGCTCCACCACGTGCCGGTCGACGTTGGCCATCACATCGGTGTGCCAATGGTAATTGGGGATGGCACCGCCCGCGCCGGCGGCCAGCAAGGTAATGGCGGGGTAGCCGCCCACCGCGGCCGCGAGGGCGTCAGTAGGCAACAGCAGATTGGGCAACGGCCGGATTTCGTCGCCAAACTCCTGGGCCACGGCTCGGGCCGCCGCCACCAATTCTTTATCGTAGCGGCGGTACAGGAGCATGCCCTCGCCCAACAGGTAGTGCAGGCGCCCGCCGCCGACGTTGTCGAGGTTGAGAAACACGGTATCCCGCGGCAGGCCCGGTGTGGCGAGAAACCGCCGCATCCCCCTCAGGCCCGTTTCCTCGCAACCGGTGAAAAGGAAGACCGGCGCCACACCGTGCACCGGCTCTGAGAGCCAGCGCTCCGCCAGCGCCAGGGCGACGGCGACTCCCGAACCGTTGTCGTTGGCGCCCTCGACGTACCGGCCCGTCAACCAGGAAAGAAGCAAAAAGACGAGGGATGCCGCCACCCACACCGTCGCGGCGCCTGCGACGATGGGGATCCACCGGGCAGCGGGAAACGCCCACGCGGAGAGCGTCCCCAAAGGCACCAGCGCCAGAGCGGCGTAGACGCTCACGAAAAACGGGCGCAGCCATGGGCGAAACCCCGGGGCGAACAGCCACGAACCCCGCTGGGTGTCATAGTGGGCGGTGATCACCACCGGCTTGCCCGTCCCGGTGCCGGGCAACCGCGCGACGACGTTTTGAGACGGCCGCTTGGGCAAGATCAAGTCAAAGTTGACGCGGGAACCGAGCATCTCCCCAACTAGCGGTACCAGGAGAAGGATCATGACCCCCGCCGCGAAGGGCTCACTCCATGCCGCGAGCCACCGGGCCGC
Source organism: Firmicutes bacterium ZCTH02-B6 (assembly GCA_002159155.1). Taxonomy (GTDB): domain Bacteria; phylum Bacillota; class Limnochordia; order Limnochordales; family ZCTH02-B6; genus ZCTH02-B6. The sequence continues at coordinate 2,596 of LZRQ01000040.1, read as the reverse complement.
CAGCACCCCTGCCATGACGGCCGCGGGGCCAGCGTAAAGAGTATGCCGCGGGGCCATGAAAGGCTGAATTTCGACTTCGTACCCCAGTTCCTCCAGCCGCGCCGCAATCCACTGAGCGGCCTGCCGCTCCCCTTCGGTGGCCGACCCGCGCGGGCCGAGCCGGCAAAGGCCTTCCAAGTACTTCCAGGCGCCCATCCCCTCACCCCCGTGCGGGATGGTTTGCCGCGGTACGCTGTATTCCTTTCCGTCGATTGCGGCTGTCCTTTCACCATTGGCAGGAGATCGATACGGCCGGTGGAATAGTACGATTCTAAGCGCAACTCCCTATTCAAGTCGTACCCACTGACAAAGGAGGACCGAGCCGATGCGCAAGTGGACCAGGGTATGGGTCGCGGCGTGCCTGCTGGTCGGGATCGTCGCCGGGGCGGCTGCGGCTCAGGAGATCGTCGTCGGGCTCAACGCTGAGCTGACGGGCAGCATCCCCGTGGTCGGCCAGTCGAGCCGCAACGGCGCCCAGCTCGCCGTCGATGAGATCAACGCTGCGGGCGGTCTCGAAGTCGGCGGCCGGCGCTACACCATCCGGCTGATCGTCGAGGACAACGAGGACGACGCGGCCAGCGCGGTCGCGGCCACCACCAAGCTCATCACGCAGAATCAGGTGATCGCGGTCATCGGGCCCAACGCCAGCCGCAATGCGGTGCCGGCGGCGCAGATCGCGGAGAACTTCCGCACGCCCTTGATCTCCCCGTGGTCCACCAACCCGGCGACCACTGCGGGCAAGCGCTACGTCTTCCGGGCGGCGTTCATCGACGACTTCCAGGGCCAGGTCGTGGCTGCTTTTGCCCGCAACAAGCTAGGCGCCCAGACGGCTGCGGTGCTGTTTGACATCGCCAGCGAGTACAACAAGGGCATCGCGGAGATTTTCCGGGCGTCCTTTGAGGCCCTCGGCGGCCGCGTGGTCGCCTGGGAGACGTACACCACCGGCGACCGTGACTTCTCCTCGCAGCTGACCAACATCCGGGCGGCCAACCCGGACGTGCTGTTCCTGCCCAACTATTACAGCGAAGTGCCGCTGCAGGTGCAGCAGGCCCAGCGGCTAGGCATCAACGCCACCTTTATTGGCAGCGACAGCTGGGGCTCCACCGAACTGCTCGCCCTGGGCGGGTCGTCGCTGGAGGGCAGCTACTTCACCACCCACTATGCGCCCGACATCGCAACGCCCAAGGCCCGGGAGTTCATCGCCAACTATCAGGCCCGCTACGGGAGCACGCCCGATGACGTGGCGGCCTTGAGTTATGACTCGATGTACATGCTGTTCCACGCCCTGCAGCAGGCGGGCCGGGTCGATCGGGAGGCGGTGCGCAACGCCTTGGCCAGCATCACCGACTTCGAGGGCGTGACCGGCAGCATGCGGTTTGAGGGCACCGGCGACCCGATCAAGAGCGCGGTGATCATCCAGATCAAGGACGGCCAGTTCACCTACTTCGACTCCGTCGCCCCGTAAGGTCGCCCCGCCAGCGGCCACTTCATGAAAGGCACGCGAGCGGACGGCTGAGCCGTGTCAGCGGTGGGGCCGGGTGCGGCACCCGGCTCCACCCTGTTTTTGCAGGGGTTCAGGGGAGGTTTCAGTTTGGAGTTTTGGCTGCAGCAAACGCTCAACGCCCTGCAGCTCGGCAGCATTTATGCCCTGATTGCGCTGGGCTACACGATGGTCTACGGCATCCTGCGCCTGATCAACTTTGCCCATGGCGACATCTTCATGGTCGGCGCCTTTATCGGCCTAGCGGGTGCCTTGTGGCTCGGGCTGCCGATGGTCCCGACACTGCTGTTGACAATGGTGTGCACGGCGCTGCTGGGCGTTACCATTGAGCGCCTCGCGTACAAGCCGCTGCGCAACGCCCCGCGGGTCTCGGCGGTCATCACCGCCCTCGGGGTCGGCATCTTCCTGGAGCACTTTGTCCTGGGCACCGTCGGCGCGCAGTCGCGCGCTTTTCCCGCCCTCATTGCGGCGCAGCGATTTGACCTGCCCGGGGGGCTCACCATCTCCTCGGTGCAGCTGCTCATTATCGGCGTCTCCGTCCTGCTCATGCTGGCCCTCGACTGGTTCATCCGCGGGACGTTGACCGGCATGGCCATGCGGGCCATTTCCTGGGATCGGTCGGTGGTCCCCTTGATGGGCATTTCCGTCGACCGGATCATCTCCCTCACCTTCGCCATCGGGTCCGGGCTGGCGGCGGCCGGGGGTGTCCTGTTTGGACAAGCGTACCCGATCATCGATCCCTACATGGGCATCCTGGTCGGCTGGAAAGCGTTCATCGCGGCGGTGGTAGGCGGCATCGGCAACGTCCGCGGCGCGATGCTGGGCGGGTACATCCTCGGCATGACCGAGATCTACGTCGCGGCCGTCCTGCCCAGCACGTACCGGGATTTCGTCGCCTTCACGCTCTTGCTCTTGCTGCTGGTATTCCGGCCCACCGGGATCCTCGGGCGCGTCCAGGCGCAGAAGGTGTGAGCGGGCGCCGACCGGGCCCGGGCGGTGGATGCAACAACTGAGAGGGGCAACATGCAGGTGCAGACATCGCGTTGGACGTCGCGC
>LZRQ01000039.1 GCA_002159155.1 Firmicutes bacterium ZCTH02-B6 | reverse complement strand
CTCCAGCACCGATGCCCCCAGCCAAAGGGCCGCAAAGGTTTCATTGGCGGGGTCCTCCGCTTCCCGGGCGATCTGCCATCCCTCTTTGGCGTATCCAGCGGCCTCCCGCCACCGGCCGCGCCAGTACTCCACCGTGGCGGCCACGATCAGGTACTTGCTGGTAAGGGACTGGTACCCTTGGGCCTCCTCTTCCCGCTTCATCTCCTCTAGGCACGCGAGCGCCTTGTCAAACTCACCGGCCGCCGCGTAGCACGACGCGAGCCCCCCATGGACCGAGGTGCCCGGCTTCAGGACCTCCCCTGCCTCCAGTGCGTCGCGTACTCTCGTCAGATGAACGATGGCCTGGCGGATGTCGCCCGTAACCGCTTGAATCGCCCCATGCCAGACCTCGAGGGCGAAGGCGAGGCGCGGATCCTGGGAAGACAGCGGTTCCAACTCGCGCAGAAGCGCTAGGGCTTCCCGGCACCGGCCCTGGAGGATGAACGACTCGATCTGGAGCATCTGGATGCGGGGCAGGTACTCGACGGCCCCGGTTTCCCTGGCCAAGCGGGCGGCCACCGCGAGCCGCTGATCCCGCTCCGCCGCCGGTGACCACCGGTCCAGTTTGACGGCCTGGAGCTCCAGCTCCAGCCGCTCCCGGAGGCGCACGTCCGTCGGGGGCAGCTGGGCCAAGCAGTGCAGGGCGGTGTTGAGGTAATCAAGTGCCAGGCGAAACGCGTAAAGCCGCTCGGCAGCGACCGCGGCCTGCCGTGCCCAGTTGAGCGCGGGCTCCCACAGCTGGCCGCCGGTGGCATGAGTGACGAGGCTGGCCAACGTATGCGGGTCGGTCTCGGGCGCCAAAGACGAGCCCTGCCCGGCGGAGTCCGCGGGGTCGACGGCCAGGTCTTGAACGAGGGCCGCGTAGGCCTGGCGGTGCCGGTATGACAGGCGGCTCGGCGGCATGTGGTCCAGCACGACGTCCCGGAAGACGTCGTGCCCAAAGTCGATGACGGCCTGGTTGGTCTTGATGGTGATGCCGGCCCGCGCCAGCTTGTCCAGCGCGGCGACGACCGCGACCTCGGCCAACCGGGTCGCCCGCGTGAGATGCGCGAGCGTCGCCCCCCGATCAAAGACCGCGAGCGTTTCCGCCACCTCGTACGCTGCCTCTCCCAGGCGCGACAAGCGGGAAAGGACAAGATTTTGCATGGTGGGGGGCACCCGCAGCGGTTCGGAACGGGTGCCCTCGGTCCGTTCCCGCATGACGGCCACCAGCTCAACGGTGTAAAGGGGATGACCGTGGGTTTGGGTGTAGACCTGTCCCGCATCGACGCTGGTTTGCCCCGGTGCCAGGCGCCGCACCAGGGCCAAGGTGTCCTCCCTGGTCAAGTTGCCAAGGACAACGCGGCTCAAGCGGCCCTCCCGCTCAAGGCTGTAAAGGGCTTGGCGCCGCAGGGCGTCTGCGTCCTCGCCGGCTCGTACCGCCGCCACCACGGCCAGCCGCAGCTCGCCCGAAGGCTGGCGCACGAGGTAATCCAGCAGGCTGATGGTCAAGGGGTCTGCCCACTGCAGGTCATCCAAGACGAGCAGCACCGGTTGGGGTAACCGCCCCAAAAACCGCGCCACCGCCCGGAACAGCCGCAGTTGGTCATCGCCCGAGCCCATCGGTAGGGGCGGGTAGAGGTCCGGCCGGTGCACAAAGACGTCAGGCAAGAGCCGCCCCAGCTCCCGCAGCCAGACGTCCGGCAGGTTGGTCCCGGAATCGTCGAGAACAGCCAAAGCCGGCTCCAGCGCCTCGGCCAAAGCCGCGTAGGGGACGCTGGCCATCGATTCGTGCCCCCGACCTACCAGCACCGTCGAAAAACGGACATCCGCCAGCGGCCCCCGGGCGGCCGCGTCCTCTACTTCCGCCATCAGGCGGGTTTTGCCGACGCCCGCCTCGCCCACCAACAGAACCATCTGGTTTGGGCCGGTACGGGCCGTGCGGGTGATGGCTTCGAGCAACTGGGCGTACTCCGCATCGCGGCCCACCAGCGGTGCCGCGGCGGGATCGGCCGTGAGCGTATCCGGCGGCATACACCTCAAGACAGGGGCGGACGGTGCGGGGGGTGCGTGGTACTCGCGGTTAAGCGGCGGCGCGGGCGGTGCGGCTGGACCGAAGGCCCCATACGCCGGGCCGCGGATCGTTTCCGCCAGTGTCATCGTGGCTTCATCCGGGGTCGTACCTAGCTGCTCCTCCAACACCCGCCGGCAACGCTCGAACTCCGTGAGCGCGGCGGAGCGGTTGCCGAGCCGGAACAGCGCTTCCATGACGGCCCGGTAAAAGGGCTCCTGCAGCGGGTCGAGCTCGAGGCCTCGGCGGGCGACGGCGGCGACTTGGTCCCATCTCGCGTCGGCGCGCTCTGCCGCAATGAGCTGGTGGAGGGCCGCGAGCATGCGCACTTCCCACCGGTGCCTTTCCGTCAGCATCCATTCTTCGTAGACGGCGCTGTCGCAGGTGAAGCCGTCCAAAAACGGTCCCCGCCAGAGGGCCACGGCCCGGCGGAGCGCTTCTTTGGCGTCGGGAGCGAGGGAAAGTTGCGGCGGCGGGGAACCGAAGTGTGGCTCAGACCCGGCCGTCCACCTTAAAAAGTCCGCAATATCCGTCGAAAACCCGGCGTCGGGATTCCAACCCAACTGCGTCCCGGTGCGGCGGATGCAGTCGAGCGGCGCCTCCGCGCGCAGCCGAGACAGCATGGTGTTGAAGTCCCGCCGGGCCGAGTTGGAGGGCAGCTCGTCCCATAAGAGCCCGTGAAGGTGTTCGCGGGAAAACGTCTTGTCCGGATTGGCGGCCAGATACCACAGGAGTGCCTGGCCTTTGCGGGACTTGAGCGGGACGGTTTCGGAGCCCCGCACGAGCAGCGGCGGTCCCAACAAAAGCAGCCGGTAGTTCATTGCCAAGCCCCCGACCCCCGGTGCCGCTCAAAAGACCTGTTTAGACCGATGCAATCGAGGTGTAATCGCCGTGTAACCGGGATGCGGCCGGAATGTAAGCGATCCGAAGTATGCTGAAAGCAAAAGGGACGTTTTCCGACATCGGCCCGCGGGGCAACCGACCTGGGGGGGTGGGGTGCCTTCTAGGGCCTTGTGCCCTTTTCCACCCGGGCTTTCGCCCATCAACGCACTTGGTGTCCGGCGGGGTGGAAAGCGAGCACACTCCTGCCGCATTACCTCAGCGATTCCCCGTTGGGGCGTTGTTTCGCTGTGCCCTTGTCGGTCCCTGCCGGATGCCCCCGATTTCCGATTGGATGTGAAATGGATCTAGCCGCACTGCCTGCCGGATCCTTACAATCAAACATAAGTGAGCCAGGCGGAACGTTTGCCCTGGGCAGGGTCCGCGCGACACCGGCAGGCGCGGCCGCGGAAACAAGACGCCGGGGCCCTTCTTGTCACTTATAGGGAGGTTGAAGCGAGAGATGAGACGATTCGTCGGTTTCTTGGCATTGCTGGTCGTCTTGGCGATAGGCGCGGCCGCCGTCTCCTACGCCCAGGAGAGCCCGGCGGCGGGGACGGCCCCGGCTGACGACTACCACAGGGTGACCGGATTTCGCTCGGCGCGCTTTGGCATGACGGCCGCCGAGGTGCGGGCCGCTATCCAGCAGGACTTTGGGGTGCCGGAAGAGGCCATCGCGTCGATGTTTAATCTGGACCAGGGTACGCTCATCCTTGGGGTGCAGGTGCCCAATCTCACCCCTGGACCCGGCCCGGCGCAGGTCTACTACATCTTTGGCGCCACCACCGAGCGGCTTATGTACGTCAACGTGGTGTGGACTACGTCCGACGAGCCCACAGATCAGGAACGGGAGCGCATCGTCATCGCCGGCCTCCAGCTGGCCAACTACTTCCAGCGGCTGCGGTGGAAACCCGATGGAGCCGTGAGCAACATTTCCATCAACCCGGGTGAAGTCGTGGCCTTTGCCGGGGTGGATCCCAACGATGCCGGTGTGCAGGTGATCATGCTGGGCGTGCCCATGGTGGACGAAGAGGGCAACCCGGTGCCGTTGTCCGGTCCGGCCGTGCTCCAGGTCTCCTATTCGGCACGCTTTGGTGACCCGGATGTGGTGACCATTGAGCCCGGGGCGTTTTGAGCTCGTTCGCCGCCCCCGCCCCACCGGCCCGGTCGTTCGTAGACGGGCCGCAGGCCTTTGTGCTTGTGTTGGCGCCGTGTAAGCGCGGTGTGCGGGCTGTGTAACTCCCGCGCAAGCGTTGTGTAAGCGCGCGTTGGTCACCTTAGAATAAAGAAGTGAAACACAAGACCATGTGACCAACGAGGACGCATCTCAATCGCCGCAAGGGAGGGAGGTGCGCCTCGGGCCCCGGGGGGGGGGGCACCTCCCTGGTTTTGGCCCGCGTCCCGGCGCGCCGGAACTGAAGCATGTCTGGAATGAAGGCGTACTCGCGCGCTCTCGGGCGCGTGGCGGTGTATGCGGTAACGTTGGCGGTTGTCCTCTCCGCTTTGTCCCCGCCGGCTTCTTCCCAGTCGTTGCCCCAGGGCCCAGCGGGTGCGGGCGCCCTAGCCCCGGAATCGTCAGACTTGAGTGTCGTCGTCGATGAGGTTATCGTTGAGGGCGGCTTCACAGAGCTCGCGGACATCACCCGGGACATCACCGAGTTTTTCAGGGGCCGGCGCACCACCGCCGGGGAGCTTGAGGCCCTTGCCCTTTTGATTGAGCAGCTGTACCAGCAGGCCGGATACATGCTGGTGCGGGTCACCATCCCGCCCCAGGAAGTGGTGGACGGCGGCCCCTTCCGCCTGCTGGTGGTGGATGGATACATCGAGGCGGTCAATCTGGACGCGGTGCCGGCCAAGAGCCGGCGCTACCTGGAACGGCTATTGGAGCGCCTGGTTGACCGGCCGCGGCTGACGTTTGCCGAGTACGAGCGCGCGATGAGCCTGGCTCGGCAAGCGCCGGGAATGACGGTCCGGGCGACATTGGTGCCGGGGCAAGGCGTTGGGGCGGCGGTGCTGGTGGTGGAGGGCGAGCGGGAGGCCTACGACGCTTCCCTCAATTTTTCGTCCATGTTGTCAGTACCCACTCCCCAGTGGAGCGCTGCGGCGTCGCTGCACTTTCACCAGCCTTTGGGCTACGGCGAACAGATCTCGCTCAACTTCTCCGCCCCTTTTTCGACCCTTTTTCCCCAACCGGGGCAACGGGACCGGAGCTTGTCCGGGGGCGCCACGGTGCGGTGGCCGATGGATGCGGACGGGTTCATGCTGCAGGTCGGCGTTTCAGCCTCGGAGGCCTATATGCCCTCGCCCATCTGGCTCATCCCGGATACCCGCAACAGCTTGCGGCGGGTATCGGTGCAGGTGAGCAAGCCTCTGGAACTGACGCAGGCCAGCGAGGTGCGGGTGTCGGCGACCTTGGAGCGGACGGACCAGGTCCTGGACGCGCCGGATTTTGCCGCAGAACTGACCCGTGATGGCCTCACTGTGTTGCGGCTGGGCGGGAGCCTGCGGCGGGACGCGGCGGACGGCGGATCGGTGTCTTTGTCCTTGGAGTTGAGCCAGGGGCTGTCGGGGCTCTCCCGGAGCCGGGAGGACGTGGCCAAGACGGGCGTGCCCTTTTCCAACCCCAACATGAACCTTGACTTTCACCGGGTGCTGTTTACGGCCCAGTGGCGGAAGCCCTTAGGGGCGGGCTTTACGCTCACCTCGACGCTGCGCGGCCAGTTCACCGCGGCCGGGCCGTTGCCCAACAGCGAGCTGTTCGGCGGCGGGGGGAACAGCGGCCTGCCCGGCGGCGTGCCGAGCATCGGCGGCGGCCACCACGGGTGGACGCTGCGACAGCAGCTGGACCGTGGGTTTTCGCTGTTTGGGCAGCGGCTGCGCGGAAATGTGTCGGTGTTTCTAGCGTCCGGTGCGTCTCAAGGCTGGGGCTCGAGCGGCTCGATGACGGCGTCGGCCTCCGGGGTGGCCGTCAGCGGGCAAGTGGGCGACGTGCGGGTGAGGCTGGAGCTGAACCACGGGACGTCAGGGACTTTTGCGGGGAGTGCGCTTGAAGCTGGCGTGGAGGTGGTCTTTTGATGACGCGCCGGTTGCAGTATCTCGTTGCCGCGGTGGCCGTAGCCGTTTGCCTTGGGGCCGCGCCCGCCGCTTTGGGGCAGGCGCCCGACCCGTGGGAGCTGCCCGACAACTACGTCCTTGATGATGGGTCTCGGATCACTATCGGGACTGTCTTGGACTCTGACGCGAACAAGCAAGTGATGACCATCCGCCAGCCGGAAACCGAAGAGCGCACCGTCATCCGATGGGGTTCGTTCAACATCGGCAAAGATGCGCAAGTCAACTTTGTCCAGGAAGCGGGCTCCCAGGCGGCCACGCTCAACATCGTGCAAGGCGAGTCTGGGTCGACGTTGGCGGGGACGTTGACGGCCACCGGATCGATCTTCCTCGTCAATCCTTTCGGTATCACCATCACGGAAACCGGCGTCATCGATACGGGCGGCATGTTCGCCGCATCGACGCTGCGGCTTGCGGAGGAAGCGGAAGCGGCGTTTCGGGCGGGGGAGCCTACCCTGGCGTTTGCCTCGGGACAGGGCGATCCGGAGGCGGCGGTCGTCAACCAAGGCAAGATCAGCGCCCGCGACGCGGTCCTCTTAGGTACGCGGGTGGAAAACAACAACGAGATCGTCGTCGCCCGGCTGGGCCGCGTGGCGCTGGCGTCGGGTTCGGCGGCGACGCTGGACCTGACGGGGGACGGTTTCCTGCAGGTGCTTGCACCGGTAAACATCCGGGAGAACGAGGATGATGACTCCGATCCGATTCCCCTGGTCAGCAATACGGGCAGCATCAGTGCTCCAGGGGGCTTGGTGCTCCTGGAGGCGTCGGCCGCGTACAAGGCCGTCCGGCAGGCCATCAACATGCCAGGAACGATTTCGGCCAGGAGCGTCGCGGGGGAGAACGGACGGATTGTTTTCACCACCGGCGAAGGCAATCCCATCACGATTACCGGTCAGCTGGACGTGAGTCCGGACGAGGAGGGCGCCCCGGGCGGGCACATCCGCATCGAGGGCAGCAAGGTCGACCTGGAGTTTTCCCGAGACGGCGAGCACCAGGTGCGCCTGGGCGAGGGCGGGCTGCTGGAGCTGGCTGCCGACTACATCGCCGTCGCTCCCGAAGGGACCCCCGACGGTTTCGTACCCTCTGCGCAGTGGACGTTAATCTTCGAACGTGGCCAGACATACGATGGCCAACCCGGCTCCGACCGCAGCGACATCGGCGACCTGCTCCGCGCCGGGGTCAACGTGCGGCTGCACGCCAACGACACGCTAGAATGGTACAGCGGATTGAAGCTCGAGGAAGGAGCAATTCTGGCCGGCAGCGGAAAGGCCGGGGATGTGGAACTCCGGGCCGGTACCACCATCGAGCTCGGCGGCTTGTTCCAAACCTACAACAGCAACTGGACCCTGGTGGTGAACGTGCCGCCCGTGTCCGGGATCGACCTCGACGGAAGGAGGGCGCGCATCTCGACGCGAGTGGTCCTTGGTCGTGAGACTTTTTTTGATGCGCGATTTGCCGGCCTCAACGGACACCTGACCCTCAAAGCGTTGGGCGGCGACGCCAGCCTGGGCCTCCAGGTGGACAGCATCGAATTGCCCCGCGGGTTTCGGGGCGCCGGGCTGACGGCTATCATCGAGGAAGGGGTGCCCAATTACCTGGCGCCCGAGGACGAGGACGACCCGGCCTTTATCGACATCTTCGCGGACGTCGAGGCGGACGGGGACATCGTCTTGGATGGCCATCTGCGGGTGAGGGTTTGGAGCGGGGCGCTCACGCTGAAGGGGAGCCGGGTCGTTTGGACGGCGGAGAAGACCCACAACCTGGTGCAGTACGGCATCACGAGCACCGGACAGCTCAACAGCGGAGCGATCCTCAAGTTTGAAGAGGCGGGCGTTCTCACTCGCATCGGCCGCGGCGGCGTCGTGGACGCTACCCGGTTGATCTTGGGCAGCATTGTTCCGGCCAGGCGCGAATACGGCGACGCGAATCCCGACATCCCCGCTCTGGAGGACGAGGGTCTCCTGTTGGTCCTGGCGGAGCACAGCAAAGCTCAAGCCGGCCAGGGCGTCGTGATAAGCGGCCAGCCGGTGATGGTCGCCACCCCTGACGGCGCCATTCCCTTGGAGGAAGTGTTCGCGTCGGGATCGTTCCGGGTCGTAAGCGGGCCGGACGTGAAAGCGCCCGTGACGACGCCCGGCGGAGAACCGTACTATCTCGTCCTCGAGATTACGGGCAGCTTCGCTTTCAAGCCGGTCGAGATCGAGACGCGGGAGGAGTACGACCAGGAGCTGGGGACCGAGGTACTAAAGGATTATTGGGTCAGCGGCGCACTGGGCGGCTACTGGATCGATCTGACGGGCCCCGATGCGAATGGGGACGGCAAGGGAGACGGAGCGCGGGTACCTGTCGTGATCGAGCCCCGCACGGTCACCGTCAGGTTTGAGACTGATCCGAGGTACTTCTATAGCGATCCCTCCACCCTCTTCGCCCTTGAGAACGTCCTCGAGGACGACTTGCAGTCGGTCGTACCCACCGGCGAGCTGATTCGGCTGGGCGGGATGCCCCAGGCGGTCGTGTTCGAGAGCACCGCCAGTGGCTTCCGGCTCTCGGCGCGCCTCGACGCGGGCGAGTACAGCTATACCGTTACGGGACTGACGGGGGATGGGGCCGGCAACTACCGGCTCGCTCCTGACCAGACCTTCGCCGGCAGCGTGACCATCGATCCGAAGCCGGTCACTTATTGGGTCGATGAGCTGGACCGGTTTTACGGCGAGACCGGCCTGCCTGTCTATCAATTGAGCGGCTTGGCGCCGTGGCACGAGAACGACTTGTCCGTACGGCCTGTGTTGCAACTCTTTGCCGATGGCGAGCCGGTGGAAAACGACGCCCGGTTGCCGGTCGGCACCTATTCATTCAAGGTTGTGCGTCTGGAGCTGGAGGGCGACGCCGCGGGCAACTATGTGCTGAGCGGCGGCACCGACGGCCGGCTGGCCGTCAAGCCCAAGGAGATCACGTGGTCAGTCCCCAACGCGTCCAGTACCTACGGCACCAAGGCCGATGTGGGCCCGGCGACCTTGTTTGGCGTGTTGCCAGAGGATGAGGACGACGTCCGGCCGGTGATCGGGCTGTTGGAGCTCAACCTGGACCAGCCGGTGGCCTTGGGTGACAGGACGCCCGCCGGTGTTTACCGGATCGTCGTGGTCGGCCTGACCGGCGATTTGGCCGGCAATTACGCGCCCATCATGGCCGGCAGCCAGGCTGGCCGGCTGGAGGTGGCCCCGCTCGAGATCGTTCTCGACGCGGACCTGATCCGCATCGTCTACGGGGACACCAGCGGGCGGCAGCTCGGGCAGTTGCCGCTGCCGCGCCTGGTGGGCGTGTTGCCCGGCGATGAATGGGGCGTTGCCCTGAATCCTGACTACTTTGAGCTCGAGAGGGACCCGGACCACAACTACGCCCCCGGCGTGGACGTTCCCGCTGGGCCATATCTGATCGTCAGGGCTGCAAACGCGAGCGGCAGCCCGTTGACCGGCGCGCTGGCCGGCAACTATGTCCTGCCCGATGAGCAAATCGTCCCGGTGCCGCTAATCGTTGAGCCCAAGCCCATCACCTATCAAACCGCTGGCCCGGCTGGCGCCGTCGTGTACACGTCCGATTTTCACGTGGCCTACCAACTGCGCGAGGGTGAGATCGCCGGCACCGGGACGAGCAAGGACGATGTCCGGGCGGCGTTGGACGACATCGTCTTTGTGCGGGAAAGCGACGGTGCTGCGTTTCGCTGGGGCGCTCGCCTGCCGGTCGGGACATACCGGATCCGTCTCGGGGCGCTGTCGGGCGAGGCCGCAGCCAATTACGTCCTGGACCATGACGGCAGCAGCGCCGACTTGCTGTACGTCGAGCCGCTGCCGTTGACCAACTACACTCCTCACTTGACCGCCGTTTACGGCGACGAATTGATCTTCGACGCCCCGGGCTATGAGGGACTCCAGATCCGGGTTGAGGTCCGCTTGGTGGACGGCACCCCCGTTCCGAAACCGGGAGTGGGACCGGGCCACGTCTACGTCATCACGGAGCTCCTAGGTCCCGAAAAGGACAACTTCACGCTGCCGGCCTCGCCCTCCCTCGGTACGCTGGAGATTTTGAAACGCACGGTCACGGTCACCATCCCCGACTTCCAGCGCACTTACGGGGATCCGGTCTCGGTCGGATACACCCTCCACAACGCGGCCTACGGAGAAACCAGCTTGGCCGGTATCTGGTTTAAGGTGGTGCAGCTCGACACCAGGCTGGGTGAGCGGACGCCCGTGGGCTCCTACACCATCATGGTAGGCGGCCACGGTGATCCCAACTACGAGCTGGACTTGGAGGGCAGCACGTGGGGGACGGTGACCATCAACCCGCGGCCGATTGTCTATACCCTGGAGGGCGGCACCATCACCTACGGCGACGAGGACAGGCAGCTGGGCACCGTCGTATTCCCGGCCAACGCCATTTTGCCGGGCGACGACGTGCGCGCCGGCAAGGTGGTCGTGGTCAACCGGGAGCAATATCCCAAGTACTTGCCGGCGACCGCCGTGTCAGGCCAAGTGTACGAGTTGATCCTCATAGGGCTTGAGGGCAAGCACAAGGCCAACTACGTCCTGGACCACGAAAATTCGTACCGGGGATCCCTGTTTGTGGAGCAGCGCCCGGTCGCCGTTGAGGACTTGAAGCTGCTCTATTTCGGCCACGCCATCACTAGGCTTGGGACGGGCACATACAAGTTCGGCGAACTGGAATGGCTCTACGGGGTCATCCGCGGCCAGCCCGAGTCGGCGTTTGCGCTGGACTACCGCGTCCCCACCGGCCGGACGACGGGCCTGCTGGCCGACGACGATGTGTGGTTGGCAACCTTCCATCCCGTGCACTTGGCTGCGTCCTTGAGCACCCAGGGCTACCTCAATACGGGCACGTATACTTGGGAGCTCCTGCTCCAGGGCCCGGCCGCGCGAAACTACAAGCTTGAAACGCGAGACCTGGCGCGCACCATCACTATTCAGGCCCGCCGGATAACGGTGAGGTTCGAAACCCGCCCGCTGACCTATGGCGACATGATGACCGCCGACGCCGTCCGACCGGTGATCGACATCGAAGGCGACTACGACGACTTTTTTGCCGGCGCGGACTTGCGGCTCGCGCCGCTGGAGATTTGGGACGGCGACTTCCGGGTTTCCTACCACGAGGAGTTGAACGTGAGGACGCCGTTCGCCGGCCATTTCGCCATCCGTCTGCTGGATCCGGAGCTGCCGTTCTTGGGAGCGGACGCGGGCAACTTCGCCCTCGCCCATGCGGTGTCCGGCGGATTCACGGTGGATCCGCGGCCGGTGAGGATCTTGGCCCCTGAGCAGACGACGTGGGTTTATGGAACCCGGTTGGAGGTCGGGTCACTCGCCGGTGCAGTGGTGGGCCCCAACGGCCAGCCCGCCTTTTTGCCGGGAGATGACGTCCACCTGCATACGGACGGAGCCTTGCGCCTGGATGCCACAGGCCGGTTTAACCCCTGGCGGGCCGACAACGTGCCGGGCACGTATGGGCCCATCATCTTTGAGCTGCGCGGGCTGGACGCCTTCAACTACGTGCTGGTCGAACAACCGGCGTACAACTTGACCATCGTGCCGAGGCCGCTGGAGATCGGGTTCCGGTCCATCACGGTGGAAGACGGCGTGACATACCTGCACCACATGTACGGTTTCGACATGCCGGTGCTTGCGGGCGAGTACGGCGGCGTGTTGAGCTGGGACGACTGCTGCGAGATTTTGTTCCGGGACGCGGAAGGGAACTTGAAGCCGTTTTCCGAGCTGAAGACGGGCGACTACGCCGTCGGCCTGGAACTCACGGGCCCCGATGCGTACAAGTACAGCTTGCGCATGGATTTCGGCGACAATGCCGTCATCCGGGTCGATCCCCGGCCGCTCCGGTACATCATCTCCGATTCCATCGGGCAGTACGGCAATTTCCTGCCCTGCGACGACCCGATCACCTGCAACGGCGGCCGGCGGTCCAAGGGCCCGTGGTTGACCGGCCGGTACGACTACTCCAACGTGTGGGTGCCCGGCAAGATCACCGGCGATGTGGTGCTGGTCGGGTTAGTGCCGGGCGACGATGTGGTGCCGGGCGAGATCGTACTGGTAGACTTCGAAGGCCATGTGGGCCGCGTCGAGGATGTGCCGCCTCCGGGCTTCTACTGGCAAGTGCTGTCGGGCCTTGAGGGTGCGGACGCGGCCAATTATGTCATCGCCCCAGAGGACAATCGCCCTGGCCTGCTCCAGATCGTGCCCATGTGGGTCTTTTGGATGACGTTCCCGGCCGTGTACATGCCGGAAACCGGGTGGCTCTCGAGCCATCCAGAGTACGGCGATCTCATCGCCGGGCCTGGCGTTCATCTCTACGCGGCAGGCCAGGTCTTGCCCGCCGAAGCCATCATCGGGGCGTACTTGCGGCGTGGCGAGGGGCAGTGCCGGCCAGGGGAACGCTGTCTGTTCCGTATCGCACCGGAGGCGGCGATCGGGGTCCCGGGCGTCTATGAGCTGTGGGTCGAGGGCTTTGGGGGGCCCGCAGCCAACTACTTGATCCCCTTCCCCGTGGAAGCGGCGTATGTCGGTCGTTTGACGGTTTTCCCCGATTCCAGCTTGGGATTGGATTCGGTGGCACCGGTGCCGGTTGGGCTGGAGCAGACCGAGTCCGGGGAAATCTGGCTCGTCGGCCCCGGCGGGCGGCCGGCGCAGTTGACGTCCGGGGACGAGCTGCAGCAACGGGCCGAGGAAGACAACCGGCGTTGGTACGTGCCCCAGCGGGCCGGCACCAGTGCCGTGTTCCGCGACGTGGCGCTGGGCCTGGATGATCCCAAACTGGGATACGGCGTGAACTACGAAGTCGCGCTATCCGCGGACGCGACCGCGAGGACCTACGCTACCGTCCTGTTGGAGTACGGTGTGACTTTCACCAACATCAGGCTGTACGCCACCCAGGGCCAGGAGATCGTCTACGATTTCGACTGGGGCGACGTACGGGCCGGGGTGCAAGCGGAGTTCTTGCTGTATTCGAAGGCTGGCCCCTCGGGCATCACGGGGCAAATGTCCGCGGTCGTGGGTACCAGTGCGGGAACGGGCGTCGACTTCAACTACCTCTTCGGGCTCCCCGCCGACTTGCGGGCCGACGTAGGGATCTACGCGGGAGCGCGGGTCAAGTACGGCTTTGGGTATCAAGACGGCAAGCTCCAGCTTGGCTTGGGCGGGGTGACGGCCGGGCAGTGGGCCGAACTGGGCACGTCATTCGGGATCGGGGATGGGCCGGTGCGCTTCGACGGGAGCATTTCGCTGGTGACTGGCGCCGTGGTCGCCATCGAGATGCCGAGGCTGACTATCGACCTCGATGACGGAGACCTGATTATCGGCTTCTCTTGGATGGCTGCGTTCGGTATCGGCTTCCAGACCGCCGACTACGTCCGGATCGACTTCGACGAGGTGAAACGCGGCTTCGAGGCACTCGGCTGTGGGCTCGGAATGGGAGGATGCCCGCCGAGCGTGGAGGAGCTCGCGGTGGCGCAACTGCGGACAGCCATGGAAATCCGGGACCCGGTGGCGCGGTTCGAATATCTTGCTGAGAATGCGGAATGGTCCCTGTTGAGGCCGGAGTCGCTCCCGCCCGACCTGCGGCAAGCCTGGCAAACGAGCCGGGATTTGGTCAACCGCATGGATGCGCTTCAGAGCCAACTCGATGAGTACCTCAAGGCCCAGCACACCGCCCGGTCGCATTTCTTCCAGCAGTTGCTTCGGATGGGCCAGGGCCAGGGTGGCCAGGCGATGTTGTATGCCCAGCGCTTGATGGAAGATGCCATGCAGGGGTACCAGCCCGGGAGCCCCGTTCTCCAGGAAATGCAGCGGGAGATGGACGCGCTCGGGTTGGAGCTGGTCATGAACGAGAACGGGCAGGCCGCGTTTAAGTGGAAGTATCAGTAATCGCCGACGGGCAAGGAGCAGGACGAAAAGCCATGAGGAGACGGAGCAGTCTTCCGGCGGCGCTGGTTATGGCGCTGGTTTCGGGGTGTCTGGCGGTGTTGGGGCTCGTGCGGCCCGCCGGGGCGCTGGAGGTTTCCATGACGGGCCAGCCGGAGACGTACGTGATGAGCTTTGTGGAGGCGGAGGTGTTGGGCTTCGACGGGGTTTCCTTGGGCATGGCGATGGACGAGGTGGAAGCCTTGGCGGCCGATAAGTACCCGGGCGCTCCGCGGGCATGGGGCGAGGATCCGGTTCAAGGCATAACCCTCTTGGGCGTAGCCCTGGAGCGGTTGGCGCCGTTTCCTGACGGCCCGATCTTTGGGCCCGCCTCCATCACCTATGTGTTTGGGGCCACCTCAAAGCGGCTGATCGGTATCAACCTCAACTGGTACGTGGATGGGGACGCGACGCCCGAGCAGCGGCACGCCATCCTGGAGCTGGGCAAGGCATACGTGACCCAACTGCTCCGGTACGCCTGGGACCCGTTTGAGCTTTTCCGCGGCCTTTTGCTCGGTCCCAACACGGTGTTGCTGTTTTCCGGCAGCGACACGGCGGGTAGGCGGGTGGAAGTCATCGCGGACGGCGTGCCGCTGGATGTGATCACATTGCCGGAAGGAACCGTTGAACACCGGCCGGTGGAAGGGGGGCCGGCGCGGCTGCGGGTGGCCTTGACAGCCCGCCCTGAGGAGCACGATGTGTTCGCTTTGCCCGAAGGGTCATTCTGACGGCGGCGCGGGGGCTTTCGATTGATGCGGCGACTTTTGGCCGGTTGGATGGTCGTGATGGCGCTGGTGGGGAGCTTGGCCGCGGGCGCCGCGGTGCAGGTGATGATGCGAGGGGTGACGGTGACGGACGCGGGAGGGGCTGTGCGGTTGCTGTCCGGGCCGGCGGTGCTGCAGGTGAGCTACACGGCGTCGTTGATGGAGCAGGATGTAGTCATCATCGAGCCGGGGTCCTTTTAACGGTCCCCGTCCGGGGAAGGGTTGTGGAGCCAATGAGGCACGTTTTCCTGTACTTGGTCATGGTCGCCGTGTTGGCTGGCGGGTGGGGCGAGGCGGTCGAGGCGCAGTCGAGCGGCGACGCGTTGCCGCCTGTGCTGCCTGAGTTGCTGTCGGAGGCGCCGGTGGATGTGTACCACCGGGTTGCGGGTTTCCGGTCGGTGCGCTTTGGCATGACGGCTGAGGAAGTGCGGCAGGCCATCCGGCGGGACTTTGGCGTCGGCGAGGATGAGATCGAAAGCCTTTTGAACTTGGAGCAGGGGACGCTGGTGCTGGCGGTGACGGTGCCCAGCCTGCCGCCGGGGCCGGGGCCCGCGTCGGTTTACTACATCCTTGGTGCCAGCACCGAGCGCCTCATGTATATCAACGTGGTCTGGAGCACATCGGAAGATCCGACCGACGCGGAACGGGAACAGATGGTCATCGCCGGGCTCCAGTTGGGCAACTATTTCCTTCGGCTGCAGTGGCGACCGGAGGCCATCGTGACCACCGTGGTGCTGGGGCCTGGGGAAGTCGTCGTCTTTGCCGGCGTCGACCCGGACGGGGCGGGCGTGCAGGTGATCCTGAGGGGCGTACCCATGGCCGACGAAGCGGGCCAACCGGTGCCGCTCTCCGGGCCTGCCATGCTGCAGGTGGCGTACGCTGCCGATTTTGGCCAACCCGACGTGATCACCATCGAGCCGGGAGCCTTCTGAGGCCGTTTGCCTGTCTTGATGACCTGACGCGAGGCGCCGCAGACTATTTCCCCAACTCCCGGTTCCCGGGTCCAGGCTACCGCCGCGAAATGGGCCTGGGAACCGGGCTCACCGCTTGTCCTTTTCATGGCTGTTGGCTATAATGGAAACGGCTGCCATCAGCGGTTCACGAACCCCCGCCCCCAAGCCCGTGAGCCTCGGCGGTCTGTTGGTCCTGGATTTGCAGCCTCCCGAAAAATTTCGCATCCATACGCTGACGAAGCATTGCCGCTACCATCGGGGTCGTGGGGCATGGTGCGCCTTAGGCGTGGTACCCACAGCCGGTGCGGCCGCAGCGGTGGTCGCGGTACTCGTGTCGTGAGGGCTGTGTGGAGGTGGCACGTGTGTCTCATCGCGCCTCGGCGTCCTGGCATGAGCCCGGATGGAATCTTTCCCGGGCATTGCGAGCCGCCGTCGTGCTCGCACTGGCTGCGTGGTCGTTGATCAGCCCCTCGGCGGGGGCGGCGCCTCTCCCTGTAGGCGGCGATGTCAAACTCGGCGACGCCTTCATCGGGTCCGTCGATGATGGCCCGTCGCAGTTGACCATCACCCAGGCGAGCGATCGGGCGGTC
The DNA here is from genome assembly GCA_002159155.1 of Firmicutes bacterium ZCTH02-B6. Taxonomy (GTDB): domain Bacteria; phylum Bacillota; class Limnochordia; order Limnochordales; family ZCTH02-B6; genus ZCTH02-B6. The sequence goes on along the minus strand of LZRQ01000039.1, from coordinate 5,836 downwards.
ATCGAGTGGGCCGGTTTTGACATCGCCGAAGACCATATGGTCGTCTTCAGGCAAAACCCCAATGCGGCGGTGCTCAACATCGTGACGGGCGCATCGCCCTCCTGGTTGGACGGCACCCTCCAGGCCGACGGTTCCGTTTACCTGATCAACCCCTACGGCATCACCATTACCGCAACGGGCGTAATCGACACCGGCGGCGCCTTTGCGGCGGCGACGCTGCGGGCGGCCAACGCGGCAGCCTTTTACGACGGCGCCCATTTGCTCGAGTTTGCGGCTCAACCCGGCGATCCCCCGGCCGCCGTCGTCAACGAAGGCCTTATCACCGCCCAGGATGTGCTCCTGTTAGGCAGCCGAGTGGTCAACGCCGGGACCATCACGGCCAATTTGGGACGGGTCGCGTTGGGTTCTGCATCCAGAGCCACCCTGGATTTGACGGGCGAAGGGTTTCTGCAGGTGCTGCTGCCCGCCGAGGCACCGGGCTACGATCCTTTGCTCACCAATACCGGGACCATCTCCGCTGACGGGGGCCTGGTGCAGCTGAAGGCAGCCACCGTCTACCAGGCTTTCCGGGAAGCCATCAACATGCCAGGTGAGGTGGATGCCCGCAGCGCGACGGGGCGCGAAGGCAAGATCATCTTTGACGGCGGTCCGGGCGGACTGGTGAAGGTCGATGGAGCGGTGGACGCGAGCCCCCAGCCGTCCGGCGGACCCGGCGGCTTTGTGGACATCGCCGGGAGCACCGTAGACATGTACTTTCCCAACATGCGCCTCGGCGCCGGAGGCACATTTGTCCTGACCGCCAACGCGATCGGCGCCAAGAAAAGTCTGGCTTTGACGACCCGTACGAGACGCGTATCGTCGAGAGCTTGACCCAAGCCGCAGGGCGCAGCGACATCGGCAATCTGTTGCGGGCTGGCGTCAACAATCGACAAGGCTGCTCGAGGTTATGAGCAGGGCGCCATCGTCGTGCGCGGAGACATTTTCGCCAGCGGTGCCATTACGCTCAGCGGAAACCTGCGCACGATCCTGCAGACCGCGGGCGTCGCCCAGCTTAGGGGAAGCAGCGTCACATGGGAAACCGAGCAGACCGACCGCCTGCTTGGCGGCTACGTGATGTTTGTCGAAAACGGTGTCGTGACCAGGTTTGGTAGGGGCGGCCGCGGCACTCCCGATGACCCGTACGACGCCGTGCGCCTGGTGCTGGGCAGCGACCGCCCGTTTGAGCGCTACTACGGCGACGACGATCCCGATCAGCGCGGCCTCGGCGACCGGCTGCTGAGCGTCGCGGACTATTGGAGGGCCCGTAGCGGCCCGGAGCCCGGCGGCGAGAGCTTTAGCAAGCTGCTGCCCTCAGGCTCCATCATCGTCTCGGGGCCCGGCGCCGGGGCGGACGTGCAGGCAACATACCTGGGGCTGCGGGTCGTTGATGCCCTGACCCTGGCGAATCTGCTTTTGGCCGTCGAGGCGGGGGAAGGCGGAGCCGCCCGCGAGGACGGTGGGGGCCTGTGGGATGAGGAAGAGCATCCGGATCTAACGTACTTTGGGTACTGGATCGACCTGACGGGCGGCGAGCGCTTTGCGAAGACGGGGCCCGTGGTGCCGCTCGTGATCAATCCCCGGCCGCTGACTATCGATCCTCAATCCTACTTACACCTACGGTTCGCCGCAGCCGCTGATCCGGCTGCGCAACGTAGCCGCCATCGATCGGGACGGCGACGGCAACGCCGAGCCCGACCAGCTGATCCCCGTGGGCTGGCTCGAAACCGGCGGCATCCAGTGGGAAGCAGACTATCGCATCGCCGGCCACGGTTTTGGGCTGCCGCTGCGCACCGGCGCAGGGATGTACACGTATACCGTCACCGGCATCATCGGCGAGAAGGCCAGCAACTACGCGTTTGATCTCACCGAGCCGCTGCGCGGGAATCTGGTCATCGCCAGGAGGCCCATCACCTACGAGGTAGGTTCAGGTGGGCGCACGTACGGCGAGACGACCCTGCCGGCCATTGAGCTCAGCAACGTCCTTTCGGCGGAGGGGCGCGACGACGTTCAGGTCGTGGTTCGGCTCGCGAGCGACAAGGACCCGGGCCTTTCCTTCGCCAACGACGCGCGGGTGCCGGTCGGCACTTACCGGATAACTGTGATCGGCTTGGAGGGCGCGGACGCGCGCAACTACGAGCTGGGTGCCGGGACTGACGGCGTGCTGGAGATCTCAAGAAAGACGCTGAATTGGTCCGTTCCTAGCTTGACCACCACCTACGGCGCCCTCGCGGAGCCTCAGGCGGTTCTCACCGGCGTCCTGCCCGGCGACGACGTCCGGGGCGTCGTCTTTGTGGACTTGCCGGGCGGCGGGCCGCTGACCGCCAAGACTGACGCGGGCCGGTACGAGATGTGGATTGAGGGGTTGGAGGGCGACGATGCCGGAAACTACGAGCTGGCCTCGTCCGGCAGCCACGGCTGGTTGACCATCACGCCGAAACCGCTCACGTTGGATACGACGCCGATCCGGTTTGTGTACGGCGACACGGCGGGCGGCAGGGCACTGGGCACGTACCCTTTGCCCGGGCTGGTCGGCGTGCTGGAGGGGGACGACGTTGCTCTCAAGGCCGACCACCTCAGGCTCGTGCGCACGTCCGGGTGGGCGACGTCGGACCTGGACATCCCCGTGGGGACGTACCGGATTCGGTACAACGACGCGCTGGCCGCCTCCCGCTTACGTGCTGCTTACACGGGAGTTGCACCGCGATTACACCGCATACTGATCCACATTTTTCTCCGACATCCTGTTTTTGGCAAGAGCTAACCGGAAACCCGGCACAACCAGCTAGCCGCGTCACGGTGACACAAGATCGGGGTAGCCGAGAGCCTGCCGCGGACGGGTGTAGGGAGTGCCGGGGCAAGCGGCGAACAGTGCCGCTATGAAGCGGATCTTAGCGCTTGACGGTGGAGGGCTGCGTGGCGTAATCCCCGCGTCTTTCTTAGCCGAGGTGGAAAGGCGCATCGGGGCGCCGGCCGGCCAGTACTTTGACCTCATCGCCGGCACGTCCACCGGCGGCCTCATCGCCCTGGGGCTCGGTCTTGGCTATAGCGCCCAGGAGATCCTCAGGCTTTACAAGCAGTGGGGGCCGGTGGTCTTTCCCCAACGGCGCGGCCCGCGCTTGCTTCCACCGGGGATGGCGGCGCCCATGTACGACCTGGACAACCTCGCGCGGGTGTTGCGGGAGGCTTGGGGCGACCGGCGCTTGGGGGAAAGCCGGTCCCGCCTCGTGATCACCGCCTACGATCTTAAGGCCGGCACGACCCACGTCTGGCGCACCGCCCACGTGCCCGCTGCCGAGCACCATGCGGAGACGCCGGTACTGGACGTGGCCTTGTCGACCTCCGCCGCCCCGGTCTACTTCGATCCCTACCGGACCGGCACCGGTCTGGCCATGGTGGACGGCGGCGTCTGGGCCAGCTGCCCCGTCATGGTGGCCGTGGCCGAAGCCATCTGGGAGCTGGGCTGGGACGCCAACGAAATCTTCGTCCTTAGCCTGGGCTGTTCCCACGCACCCGTCGCCGAGACCGGAGGCCGCCAGCTGGGCGGGGGCCTGTTGCAATGGGCGCCGCACCTCGTGCAGCTTTTCCTGAAGGCCCAAGAAGACAGCGCCTTGGCCATGGCCCGCCGGGTCCTGGGGCCAAACCGGGTCGTTCGGATCGACCCTCCGGACCCTACAGGCAACTCCCGCGTCGACGACCCGGCCGACATGGACCGGCTGAGCGACCTGGGGCGCCGGACTGCAGTCGCGACGTATGCCCGCGTCCAGCCGCTCTTTTTTGCCGCCCCGGCAGAGCCTTTCGCCCCGGTGGCCTAGAGACCGGCCAGCCTAACAAGGACCCTGCCAGAGGGTAAAACCGCCCCCTCGACGCCGCTGCCCGTGGCGTCCCGTCCCATCCCACGACAACACGCCACCTTGACAAGGTCAGAAGGCCACCGACAGGCTGGCCTCCAAAGCTTCCGAAGAATACCATTGCGACCATCCCCAGCTCTGCTCTACGGAAAGGGCGACGGGCCCGAACTGTCCCCGCACGCCGATCCCTGCGCCGTGGGCGAAACCGGTATCGAGAGCGCTGCCGCTGGTCGCACCGGCCGCGTAGTAGCCAGACAGCGTCAGGCGCAGCTTCCCGTCCCAAAAGGTGTAAGCCTTGTCCGCGTCCTGGCGCACGGACCAGCCGCTGTCGCTGGCCTTGACGCCGTACTCCAGCGACGGCAGTCCGTTGCCTGCGGCAAGGCCAAACATCTCGCTGGTCGGCACCGGTCCCACCAGCGCCAGCTGTCCGCGTACCGTTGTGGTCAGCCCGACGCCGCCGGCCAATGCACGGCGGTACTGCGCGGTCATGTCCAGCTTGGAGAACAAAGGCGTCCCGCCGATCCTTGAGGTGGACACTTTACCCCAGTCGAGCCCGTTGCTGAGCGCCCACTGGATCGACGCCCGGCCGCCGGCAGGGGTATCCTGGCCAACGCTGGCCTGCAGCCGCCACACCCGCAACACATCCCCCGGCATGACCACGTCGAACGCGGGAATGCCGTCGTATTGGTCCGTCACCTCCAAAATGCTGGCCAACGTCGCCTCCCGGCTCTGGCTGAGCTCGGCGAACTCACCCAGCTCCACAGTCACGCGGCGGAAGTCATTGTCCGTGTCCGGGATCAGGGGATGCCCAAAGTTGATATAGGTATAGGAGTGCGAATACGACACCTGCAGCCACCGGCGCATACCGGCCGGGACGTACACGGTGGTTGTAACAGGGCTGAGCGGCGAGCACGCGCGCAACTACCGGTTGGCTGAGTCCGGAAATATGCCCGCCACGCTGACGATAAATCGCCGGCCGCTGCAGGTGGTGACAGACCCCATCGCCCTCATCTACGGCGACACATCCGGTGGACGGGGGCTCGGGGAGAATCCCCTGCCGGTCCTGAAGGGAGTTTTACCGGGTGACGAGGTACAGCTGACCGGGGAAGGTTTCTACCGAGTCCAAAAGGATCCGGAGGACACTTATCCCCGAGCTGGCCTGGACATTCCCGTGGGCCACTATTTCATCCTGGCTTATTCCGACCGTGAGATTCCACTGACTGGTCGGGACAGCGCCAACTATGTGCTGCACGGCGCCAGTGTCCCGGAGATTTCCCTGGAGGTACGGCCCAAACCGATCACTTACACCATCACCGTTCCATCTTTCGAGTACGGGGACCCCGATTTCCCAACGGCAGTGCAGGTCACGCTGAACGGGCTTGTCCCCGGGGACGCTGTCGAGTCCGAACTGGACTTTTGGCGGGACGGCACCCCGTGGGAGTGGTCCCCCCTGCCGGATGTCGGCGACTATACGGTCGCGCTTCGGACGTTGACGGGACCCGCCGCGGGCAACTACGTGCTGGCCGAGACCGGCAACACCATAGGCCAGTTCAGCGTGATTCCCAGGCTGATCAATCCGAGCTTGTCTTCATATGACAGCGTGTACGGGGATCCGGTCCTCGTTGACTTTGAGCAGGGAGTAAAGTTGCAGATCGGCGTCCGGTTGGACGACGGCACCATCATCAAGCTGCCTGATGCGGGCAATTACAATGGCAAAGCGGTCGTAGCCGAGTTGGTCGGCGACTACGCCTATCGGTACCGGCTGCCGGCGCCCGACGAGCGTAACACAGGGAACTTGTGGGTGCAAAAGCGGCCCGTTACGGGTCTGAGTCAAGCCCTCTGGGGCACGAAGCCGGTCCGAGGTGTGTCAGCCAGTAGCGCCAGAGATGACCCGGTGCATCAGGCGGGATAGCCCGCCCGACCGGGTGCGGCCTGCCTCGGTGATGGGT
>LZRQ01000038.1 GCA_002159155.1 Firmicutes bacterium ZCTH02-B6 | reverse complement strand
CTGAAAATGGGCCGGTTAAAATCTCCCAAGGGCGGCCCAGTCCTGCCAGTCATTACAAACGACCCTCCCGCCAAGCCTCCGCCGGGACGAGCCGGGCGACCGTCCACGCAGGGTAAATCGCCGCCACGGCCCCCACCAGCATGGCCAGCGCGACGCCAACCGCGCCCACGAGGACGACGTCCACCGCCTCCACCGACGCGGGCGTCAATCCGCCGCTCGTCAACGGCACGATGACGACTTGCCGTAGGGGATATGCGCCCAGGACGCCGACGAGACCGCCTAAGCCGGCGATCAGCGCCGCCTCGGCCACGGCCTCCCTCACCACCCGCAACCGGGTCGCGCCCAGGGCGCGGCTGAGGCCGATGTAGCGAGTGCGTTGGGCCAAGTTGGCCAAGGTCGTGGTAAACATGGCGATGCCCGCCACCACCAGGGCCGCCATGCTCATCGCGCCTAGCAGCTGGCTGCTCTGCAGCTGCGCCTGCCGCAGCGACTGGAGGCTCATGGCCTCGTCGAGCAACACTTCGGGCAAGCGTCCTTCCAGGGGCTCAGACGCCGGGGGCCGGCCGGCGACACGAGCGGTCAAGAGCGCCCGCACTTCTTCCGGCAGCATCTGTTCCATACCCGGCTCGGCCACGACCATGAGATCTCCCTCGCTGCCCGCCGCGTCCGCCGCCGTCACGGGCAGCAAGATCTCCATGGGCGTCATGCCGGGAAATCCCAGATACGGCGCGCCGGGCGGGGGGGCGAACACCCCGATGATCTCCACATCAAGGCCGGGAGCAGCCAGTACAGCGGCGGCATCCACAGGCCGCCCGCTCCCCTGCAGCACCCAGGCTTCCTCCGCCGGCCGCACATTGAGGGTGCGGCCGACGACGTTGGTCGTGCCAAACACCGTCCTGGCCAACTGTTCGGAAACGAGCGCCACCCGCGGCACGTCACTGGCCAGGTCTGCCTCGGTGAAGTAGCTGCCTGTCACCACCCGCACGCCCATTACATCAGCAAATCCCAGGTCAACCCGTCCCTGCCCCCGGACCAGGTAGCGCTGCTCCCCCACACGGATCCCGCTGCTGAAGTCGGACTTAAACCACGTGGCCGCGGCGACGCTCTCCGCCTCGTTTTCCAGCCATGCCGCGTCGTCCGGCGTATAGACGGGCGCCCACCAGGTGGCAAACCCCTGGCGCACCCCAAAGCTGACGGTGAACCGCGTTGGCTCCTGGACCGACCCCGCCCGCACCAAGGGCACTACGTCCGCCAGCACCGCCGTCACGGCGGCGATGGCCAAGGCCACCTGCCCCATGGCGAGGAGATTGCGGAACCAATTGCGCCGCAAGCGGACCCAAAACGCGCCCATTCTCCGACACCCTTACTCGATACGGAGCGCTTCCGCAGGATCTTGGCGCGCACCCAAGAGGGCGGGGTAGATGCCAAAGAGAAGACTGATGACAATCCCCACCGCGAGACCCACCATCGCGTCGCCAAGCCCCAGCCGGAAGCCCGCGTAGATCTCGGCGAACACCCCGTCTCCGCCTTGCTGCCCGATCAAAAACGACCGCAGCAGCCCAATGAGCCCCGACGCCAGCAGCAGTCCCAGGGCGCTTCCGGAAACGCCCAAGAGCAGCGCTTCCCCGGACATCTGCCAAAAGAGCAGCCGCCTGCTGGCACCCAGCGCCATACTCGTCCCAACGAGGCGCTGCCGCCGGAGCACCCGCGCGGTGAACAGGTTGAGAATGTTGACCGCCGCGATGAGCAGGCCCAACCCAGCCAAGGCCAAGATTGCCAGCATCGCTGGCCTCAGCGACCCGAGCAGCTCAGCGCGCTGGGCCTGCGGGTTGACGACCTCCAAGGCCCCAAGCCCGTACTTCTGGCCGAAATACGCCTCGATCGCCGCGACCACCTGGGGCGTCATCGCGTCGTCTTCAGGGGTGAAGTAGACGGTGTCGAAGGTTTCCTGGCGCGGATCCGGCGCCGCACCGGTTTCGCCCCGCCACGGCCGAGACGTGGCCGGCACATAGGCCATGACGAGATCCGGAGCTGCCTGCATCGTTTGCATGGCGATCTGCAGCAGCGCATCCTCCGCCGGGGCAACGATGCCCACAATTTGATACCGCGCTCCCGTCGTCCCAGAGGCGTCGGTCACCGTCAGGCCGATGACGGCTTCGGGCTCCAGCCCAGGGAAAAGACGCCTGGCGCCGGCCTCGTCCAGTACCACCACCGCGCGCCCTGCCAACAAGTCGTCCCAAGTAAACGGGGCGCCGCCCACAAACCGCAAGCGCCGGAACGCAAACTCGTCGGGCGTCACCATTTGCGCCTGCAGCGTCGGCCGTCCGGGCCCCGGCGGCGAACCGCCGTCGACGGCCACGATCTCGGCGATACGCATCGCGGCGTCGACGGTAACCAGGGCAACGCCGGGGACCTCCTCCCTCACGGCCAACAGATCCTCAAGCGTGGGCCGAACCCGTTCTGTCGAAACATTAGGCGTCACCGGCACCGCGGGCAACCCTTCGCTGAAAAACTTGGTCGACACGTCGATCCGGGCAGGCCGTACGCTCACGGCCCGCAATTCGGGAAGTTCCTGGGCCAATAACCCGATGATCCCGGTGGTTTGGAAGGTGACCAAGCTCTGGCTGGCCGTCAGGACGCCGACGCCCAGCGCGATGCCCAACACGATGAGCACGCTCTCGAGCCACCGCTGCTGCAGCTGACGCGCGGATAGGCGCAGCACGCCCAGCCATGTGACTAGCCGGTTGGTGCCCGTCATATGGACCGGCCCCCGTCACCCCACTGGCCCCCCAGTCGGCGCCCCGGGCGCTGGTCGGTCATCGCGCTGTGCACCATGAGCACCTCCGCCAAGTTTTCGCGGGTCAAAAGGCCCACCAGTGCGCCGCTCGCGTCCACCACCGGCAACGCCGGGTACCGTCCGGCCATCATGCGGGGGAACACGTTGTGCAGCATCTCGGTCCACAGCACCAACGGCACGTCCGCTTGCATCACCTGGGAAACCGGCACGTCGGGACCGTAGGTGCGCAACGCGCGGATCATGTCTTCGCGGCACAGGACGCCCACGACCCGGCCCAGGCCATCCGTGATCGGAAACTCCTTCTGGGACCCGCGCAAGAGCAGTTCGACGGCGTCGGACAGCGGCGCTGCGAGGTGCAGCGGCCGCACGTCAGTGACCATTACGTCGGTGACCGCCACCGATTCGACCAGATCCCGCAGCGCAGCGGTGGACGCCTCGCTGTCCGCGGCCAGATATATGAACAGTCCAATGAAAATGAGCATCGGGTTGAAGAAGAACCCGGCCAAGATAAAGAGGAAAGCAAACGCCTGGCCGATGGCGGCCGCCACCTGCGTCGCCCTGGAACGGCCCAGCCACGAGGCCAGCGCCGCCCGCAGCACCCGCCCGCCGTCCATGGGAAACGCGGGCAGGAGGTTAAACAACACCAGCCAGACGTTGGTGGCCAACAATTGCGCCGCCAGGTTGCCGCCCACAAGGCTCGCCCCGCTCATCGGCTCCGTGCGGCCCAAGACGAGCAGGACCACATAGAGGACGGCGGCGATGACGACATTGACCAGTGGCCCGGCCAAGGCCACCACCAGTTCCTCCGCCGGTCGTTCGGGCAGCCGCTCCAGGCGCGCGACCCCGCCGATGGGCAACAGAGTGATGTCCGGAGTACGGGTCCCGTAGCGGCGTGCCGCCAGTGCGTGCCCAAACTCATGCAATAAGACCGACGCAAAGACGCCTAAGATGAGCGCCAGGGCCCCCGCGGCCGCGCGCCAACCCCCAGCCAGGAAGTTGGCGATCGCGATCCAGGCTAAGAAGAGAAGGAACGTGACGTGTAGGCGAACGGTGATGCCGCCGAAGCGACCGAGATCGATTGACCAGCGGATGGCCGGCACCCCCCACACCAGTTCCTAAGCCGGGGGTTATCGGACCCGCGAATTGTGCCCCCGCTTACCCAGGAGAAACAAGCCGGCGGCAATCAGCAGCAGGGCCGCCAAGACGCCGGGATGAAACACCCACAGCAGCACCCCGCCGATGATCCGCAGGAACACAATGCCACCGAGGATGACCAGCAGCCACCCGAGGAGCCGCCCGAGGCCTTGCCCGCTGCCGTTGCCGTTGCCCGACCGCCTCGGACCCATCTCATCATCGTACCACCCCTCGTGGGGTTCCCGTGGGATCAGCACCCACGCCAGGACGTACAGCAGCACGCCGGCGCCCGCCCAAAGGGACATCACCAGCCACGCCAGGCGCACCAAGGTCGGGTCGATGTCAAAGTACCGGCCCAGGCCGCCGCAGACGCCGCCGAGAATCCGGTCCGTGCGCGACCGGTAGAGCCGTTTTTCCAATGCCGCCTCCTCCTCTCACCTTTTTGGCTGCGTCCCACGTTGGGACGCCGTGTCCGGCCCCGGTCCGAGGTCGTCCGCGTCCTCCTCTCCGGTGGCCGAGATGGCGCCTGGCGGCACGTCCAGCGTCCCCGGCCTCCCAGTGGGCGGCGCCACGGTGCGGACGCGCCCGGGCACCGCTCCCATGGACTCCTCCCGCCCGCCAAGGGCGGCCGCTCCGGGGACGTCGCTCTCGGCCCCACCGCCTGAGGGCTCGCTCCCCGTGACAGCGCCGGGCCGAGCGGCCACCCCTTGGGCTCCCGGCTGATCGAACACTACAAGCCGCCGGGGGAAGGCCACCCGGACGCCATGGGCTTCAAGCGTCTGCTTGACCCGCTTGCGCAGCTCCCGGGTCATGGCCCACTGGGTCATCGTCTTGACCTGCGCCCAGATGAGAAGCTCCACTCCCCGCTCACTGAGTTCCTGCACGCCCAGCACGGACGGGCCTTCGACCAGGTCAGGCAGCTCGCCCGATGCCTTGATGGCCTCGAAGCTCTCCTGGAGCACGGCGATAGCGCGGTCCACATCTTCTTCGTAGGGGATGGCCACCTGGAACATGACGCGCATCTTGGGCCCCATATGGTTGGTCACCATGCGCATCTCGCCGTTGGGAATGATGTGCACAGACCCGTCGAACGCCCGCACCCAGGTGGTACGCAAACCCGTAAACTCCACGATCCCCGAGACGCCGGCGGTGGTGATGTAGTCCCCCACCTGGAACTGTCCTTCAAAAAGGATGAAGAAACCCGACACCACGTCTTTGACCAGGTTTTGCGCCCCAAAGCCGATGGCCAAACCGGCCACCCCGGCCGCCGCCAAGAGCGACGAGGTGTTGATGCCGATCCCGTCCAGGACCATGACACCGGCGATGAAATACACCGTGTAGTGGGTGACGCTCTTGACCAGCGACGCGATGGTGCGGGCCCGTTTTTCGTCCATCCGGTTGAACCGGGTGCGGCCGTTGGTCGCGACGAAGATGTGGTCGATCACCCGGTTGCCGACGCCGATGGCAATCCGAGCGAGGACGACAATCACCAGGACGCTGAGGACGACCCGCCCAACCCGGAGCAGCCCGTCCACCGTAAACAGAGCCGGCAGCCCGCTGTTTAGCCAGTCCAGCACGGAACCCTCACCCTACGTTTCCAAGGTTCCCCGTCCCAGAAAGGGTTCCTGCCCCGAAAAGCCTGGAAACTGCGTGGTTAGGCCATCCCCGGAAATCCGATCTGGCGCAGAGCCTCATAGGCCACGATGCCGACGGACGTAGCCAGGTTGAGACTGCGAAGACCGGGCCGCATGGGGATGCGCACGATGATGCCGGGGTAGTTCTCGAGGATGGCATCGGACAGCCCGTGGCTCTCCTTGCCGAAAACGAGCCAGTCTCCTGGGCGATACTGCACCTCGGTGTAAAGGCGTCGGCCCTGGGTAGCGACAAAGATGGGCCGCACGCCCGGGTGGCTGGCCATGAGCTCATCGAAAGAGTTGTGGTAGTGAATGGGCAGCAGGTGCCAGTAATCCATCCCCGCCCGCCGCAAAGTGCGGTCGTCGGTGGCGAAACCGAGGGGATGGACCAAGTGCAAGGTCATCCCCGTGCACGCGCACGTGCGGGCGATGTTGCCGGCGTTGGCGGCAATTTCGGGTTCCACGAGGACAATGTGAAGAGGCATGGCCCAATTTTAGCGCCGCGTCGCCGGCTATGCAATCGGGCGCACCGGTGCCTACGCTGGCATGCCGCGCTGCCCCCAGCCCGCCCGACAGCGGCAAATGTGGTAAGATGTCGCGGGAGGTGGCCGCCAATGAGCACCAAGTCGGTCGCGGGCATACGCCCGCCCCGGATTACCGACGGCATCGTGGTCTTTGGCGATCCGGACGCGGACACAGTGGCGCAAATCCGCCGCTGCGCCGCTCCCCCGGAAACCGCGGGCGCGGTGCTCTGCGCCGACGCGCACAAGGGGTATTCCATGCCCATCGGCGGCGTCGTGGCATACCGGGGCCTCACCTCCCCGTCGGGGGTCGGTTTCGACATCGGTTGCGGCAACAAGGCGGTCCGCACCAACCTCAAGGTCGCTGACATCCGCCGGGATTTGCCAAAGCTGATGGACCGCGTCTTCAAGGAAATCAGCTTCGGAATCGGCCGCAAAAACCCCCGGCCCATCGACCACGCCGTTTTTGAGGATCCCCGCTGGAACGTGCATGCGGGCGTGCGCGCCCTCAAGGACTTGGCCTACCAGCAGCTGGGCACGGTGGGCGGGGGCAACCATTACGTCGACTTGCTTGAGGAACCGGCCACCGGCGATCTGTGGGTGGCCGTGCATTTCGGTTCCCGCGGCTTCGGGCACAAGACGGCCACCGGCTTTCTCAACCTGGCCAAGGGCAAGCCTTTCGACGCGCCCGCCGGGGGCGAGTCCATGGACCATCCCCCGACGCTCTTGCGCCTGGACACGGAGTTGGGGCAGGCGTACCACCAGGCCATGCAACTGGCGGGGCGCTACGCTTATGCCGGGCGGGACGTAGTCGTTGAGCAGGTGCTGCGCATCCTGGGCGCGCAGGCGACCTTGTCGGTGCACAATCACCACAACTTCGCCTGGGAGGAGGAACACAACGGCGAGAAGGTCATCGTTGTCCGCAAGGGGGCCACACCGTGCCACCCGGGACAGATGAGCTTTATCGGCGGCAGCATGGGGGACATCTCCGTCGTCGTACGAGGCAAGGACTCCCCTGTCGCGCGGGTCGCCCTCTTCAGCACCGTCCACGGCGCTGGTCGCATCATGAGCCGTACCCAGGCGGCCGGCAAGGTGCGCCGGGTGAAGGGCAAGCTCGTGCGGTTCGGCGGCCTGATCTCCATGGAAGACGTCGTGAGGCAAATGAAGGCGCTAGGGATTGAGCTGCGGGGCGGCGGCCCCGACGAGGCGCCTGGCGTCTACCGCAAGCTGCAGGAAGTGCTCAACGCCCACGTGGACACCTTCGAGATTCTGCACGTGCTCAAGCCCATCGGTGTCGCCATGGCGCCCCTCGACGAGTACGATCCGTACAAAGATTGACACCAAAGACCGAACCCGGCGGGGGCATACCCATGCCGCCGCGGGCTGCGGTGAGCCCCGCATCACCGGGGCACGCTCAGCGCCGGAACAACATGTACCACAAAAGCGCGCAGACCGCTACGGTGACGAGCCAGAGGGCGCGCCACCAGACGCGGTCTCTCCGTGCGGCCTTTTCCCGCAGAGCCTCGAGCTCCCGTTGCGCCAGCTGGCGCTCGTCGCCCCCCATCGGGCCTCGCCTCCGTTTCTTTACCGGCGGCCGCGCTGTGCGTTCTGACCCGATCTTTCTTTGTGACTATTCAGTCTCCTTCTGCCATCGCGGCCTTAAGACACGAGAGAAGGGCATACGCTCCAGGGGACTTCCGCGCGGCGGGACGCTGGGCGCCCGCCACCGGCGTACAATACGGTGGGATCAGTGCGTCCCAAGCGTCCCCATGGCCCGCACGCGGGCGTCCACCCGGTTGAAAATCCACCGTCCCAAAACCCAAAAGACGACCACGGACACCAGCACCACCGCCACCGACACCTGCACCGGCACCAGCGGCCGCGTGCCGAGCACAATGGCTCGGATGGCGTCTACCCCGTACGTGACCGGCAGCGCCAACCCCACCACCATCAGCGCCCGCGGCAGCGCGGTCACGGGGTAGTTGAAACCCGACACCACCTCGACAAAGAAGCTCGTCAAGTCCGTCAAGCTGTTGGCGTCTTTGACATACAGCACGATGCCGGCGTAAGCGATGCCAAACCCGTAGAGGGCGACAATCAGCGGCAGCAGGATGAGCAGGGCCTGGCCGACGTTACCGGTCATCTCAAAACCAAACAGCAGATACACCGCCGCCATGACCGTTACCGTGTTGATAGCCGTGAGCAAAACGTTGACGACACTGCGCCCCACCAAGAGCCACAGGCGCGAGTTGGGCGTCAGCCACAAGCTCTCCAACGTCCCCTGCTCCATCTCCGTCTTGAGGGAAAATCCCATCTGCCAAAACACGGTCCGCACGTAACTGGCGACGACGCCGCCCAGCACCATGAAGGCAACGAAATCCCCCGTCCCGGTCGAGGCCCGAAACCCCAGGGCGTCGCCGTCCCGGGAAAAGGTTAAGCCCAGGAAGAACACGGGCGTAAGCCACATGATAGGCGTCAGCAGGCTCATGAAGGCGTTTACCGGGTAGCGCCAGTACACCCGCCAGTCCTTGGCGATGATGGCCCGCACCACCCGCAGGTTTGTCCTCAGATCGGTCCGCCACTCCATGGAAACTCACCCCGTCCTCAATAGTGCGCCAACGTTCCCGCCTGCTGTGCCATGCGCTCGACGCCACGGAACGCCAGCCATCCGGCGACGAGAAGCACGACCGAAAACGCCATCAAGGCCAAGGCGTCGCCCCGTACTTCGGCCCACCCCGCGCCGCTCAAACCTACCGCTCGCATCGCGCGGATCGAATAGGTAAGGGGCAAGAAGCGGCTGACCGCCTGCATCCAGCCCGGCAGCACTTCCACCGGGTACGTCATGCCGGCAAACACCATAAAAATGCCCCGGACTAGAAACACCAGGGAGTTAATTTCCTTCAACACCACCACCAGGCTGGCAAACGCCAGGCCAAGGCCGATGACGGGCAGGATCGACAACACCATCAGCAACAGCAGCGGCCCGATGCTGCCCCGCAGCTCGAACCCGTACACCACCCGCAGCACGAGGGCCGCCACCAACAGAAACGCAACGGAGGTGGAAACTTGCGTCAATGACGCGCCCATGAGCATGCCGACCCGGGACGCCGGCGTTGTCCAGCATGCCTCCAGCGTGCCGCGCACCTGCTCCCGGCGCAGGTGGCCGCCGAGGTCCCAAAGGGTGATGTTGAGAATCATCCAGAGCATGGTGCCAAACAGGATGTAGCCCACGTAATCCGCGGTGCCGGTGCGACTGGCGAACACCGCCACCGCCTCCCCGTCCGGTCCCGCCAAAGCGCGGGCGGAAAAGATGTACACGGCCGGGAAGAGCACAGGCCAGATCACCGCTCCCACCAGCTCCGCCGGGTAGCGCAGCTGCATCAACCATTCCTTCTTAAACACAGCCAGCACGGCCCGCCCGTAATCCCACCAACGGAAAGCCCCCATCACGCCACCTCCCGCCTAATCCCGCAGGGCCCGGCCCGTCAGGGAGATAAACACGTCCTCCAGCGTCGGCTCCTGAACCGAGTAGTTGACGACGCTGGCGCCGCTGTGGGCGAGGCCCGTCCAAAGAGCCGCCAGGTCCTGCTCGGGCTCGGCCAGCGTCAACGCCAGGTGCAGCGTTCCCGTGGCCTCGTCCCTGCGCTCCTCCACCACGGCCGCTCCTGGGACAAGGTCGGTGAGCCTCAGGGCCCCGTTGGTTTCCCTAAGCTCCAGGCGATACACCCGCTCATGGGGCAAGCGCCGCTTGAGGGCTCCGGGACTGTCCATGGCGATAATGGTACCGTGATCGATGATGGCGACCCGGTCGCATAAGAAGTCCGCTTCTTCCATGTAGTGGGTGGTCAGGAGGATGGCCCGCCCTTCGCGCTTGAGCTCGAGAATGAGTTCCCGGAGATTGCGGGCGGACTGGGGGTCGAGCCCCAAAGTGGGTTCGTCCAACAGCAGCACCGGCGGGTCGGCCAAGAGCGCCCGGGCCAGCGACAGCCGCTGCTTCATGCCGGTGGAGTACCGCTCCACCAGCTCATCGGCGCGGTCAGCGAGCCCCATCCGTTCAAGGGCCCAGTTGACCCGGTGCGGCACCTCGTGCGCCGGCACATGATAGAGGGTGGCAAAAAATTCTAGGTTCTCGCGACCCGAGAGCTTCCAGTACAGGCTCCTGTCCCCGGCCAGCACCACTCCCAGGCGTGCCCGGGCTTGCATGGGTTCCCACCGCACGTCATGGCCGCAGATGACAGCCGTACCCGCGCTGGGCTCCAGCAGCGTGCTGAGCATCCGGATAGTCGTCGACTTGCCGGCGCCGTTGGGTCCTAGGAGGCCAAAGATCTCCCCCCGCTGCACCTCGAAGCTGACGCCGTCCACAGCCACAATCCATTCGTCCCCCGCCGCGCCGGACGCGCCTGTGCCGTTGCCCCCGCGGCCGTTTTCCCGCCGTGCCCAAGGCCACCACCGGCGCTGCCCCACCCGCTTGCGGGGAAATCGCTTGCGCAGATCTTCCGCCGTGACCAGCGCGTCCATGTCCATTCCCCCTGTTGCCCTTCGCCGCTCCCGCCGCAGGGCTGCTCGCCAGCCCCGGCGCAGGACGCTCCTGGAAATCGCCCCTATCATAAAGCTACTCCTTAGAGGATGTCAATGTGGAATCTTAACATCATCAACTACTCACATCAAGTTTTCACCCTACCCGTCCCCAGCGACCTCCCGGCGACCTCATCGGCGCGCCAGGCCCACGCCGCCCACCGCGCCGCGGCCGGTTGTGAAGGAACGGCGGGTGCCAACCAGAAAACCAATGCAGGGCCTACTCGCGCGCAAGGAGGCGACGCCCCGTATGGAAGCCTTTGCTTATGCGGCCCCACGCACGGTGGCCGAAGCGGTGGAGCTCTTGGTTGGCGCCAACGGCTCCGCCCGCGTCCTCGCCGGCGGCACCGACCTCATCCCCCAGCTCCAGGAAGGCCGACGGCGGGCAAGCCTTGTAGTGGACGTCAAGCGTATTCCGGACCTGTGTGTGCTCGACTGGAATCCTGAGGAAGGGCTCACCATCGGAGCGGCCGTCCCGTGCGCCCAAGTAGCGGCCTTTCCCCGTGTCCAGCAACATTACCCCGCTCTCCACACCGCCTGCACGCTCATCGGGTCCGTCATGGTCCAAAACCGGGCTAGCTTGGGCGGCAACCTGTGCAACGCCGCCCCGTCGGCCGATTCCGTTCCGCCGCTCATCGTCCACGCGGCTGAAGCGGTCATCACTGGGCCGGGCGGCACCCGTCGCGTGCCCGTGGAATCGGTGTGCACCGGCCCTGGCCAGACGTGCCTGGCGCCGGGGGAGTTGCTGGTCCGCCTGCACCTGCCCGTTCCCCCGCCGCATACCGCCTCGGCTTACCTGCGTTTCACGCCCCGCAATGAAATGGATATCGCCGTTGCCGGGGTGGCGGCGGCGGTCACATTGGATCCAGCGGAAGGCACGTGCGCTCACGTGCGCGTCGCCCTCGGAGCGGTGGCGCCAACGCCTGTGCGGGCCATCGCGGCGGAGGAGTATCTGGCGGGCAAGCCGCTGACCGATGAACACCTGCGGCGCGCCGCACAGCTCGCGGTCGAGGCAGCCAAGCCCATCTCCGACGTGCGGGGCAGCGCCGAGTACCGGCGGCATCTCGTCACCGTACTGACGTTCCGGACCTTACGGGCCGTCCGGGATCGGTTGGCCGGCGGACCGGCGGCACGCTCCTGACGCAACGACGCCCGAAGCGCCGCAAACGGGAGGCGAATGGCGGCCATGTCGACTAAGGTGATTGTGGAAACCACCATCAACGGGGTACCGGAAACCTTTGTCTGCGAGCCAAGGCAGACGCTCCTCGAGGTGCTCCGCGAAGAGCTCGGGCTGACCGGCACCAAGGAAGGCTGCGGCAACGGCAACTGCGGTGCGTGCTGCGTGCTCCTGGACGGCCGCCCGGTCAACAGCTGCCTCGTCCTGGCGGTAGAGGCGCAGGGCCGAGAGATCGTCACCATCGAGGGACTGGCTGCGGACGGCCTGCACCCGCTGCAGCAAGCGTTTCTCGAGCATGGGGCGCTGCAGTGCGGCGCTTGCACGCCTGGGTTTCTCGTGTCGGCCAAGGCGCTCTTGGACGCGCACCCGCGCCCGACCGAACAGCAGGCCCGCCGGTGGCTGGCCGGCAACCTTTGCCGCTGCACGGGCTATGACAAGATCATCCGGGCCGTCCTGGACGCTGCCGAGCGGATGCAAGCCGACGGCAGTGCCGGCGAGGCGGCCCTCGCGGACAAGGCGGAAGCGGGCGCGACCGGCAATGCGCCGCAGTCCAGCTCCCGGCCAACCGCAGGCGAGGAGGTGCGCCCGGCATGAAGGTCACCGAAAAGAACGGGCACGAGTACCGCGTCATCGGCACCCGCCCCATCCGCCACGACGGCGTTGACAAGGTGACGGGGCGAGCCCAGTTTGGCGCCGACGTGCGCCTGCCCGGGATGCTCTACGGCCAGGTGGTGCGCAGCCCTTACCCTCACGCCCGCATCAAGTCCATCGATACCCGCCGGGCGCAGGAGCATCCTGGGGTGCGGGCCATCATCACGGCAGCGGATATGCCTGCCCTTGACACCGACGCCGTGGCCGAACTCGGGGAGGGCGCCATTGAGCTCAAGTACGCGAGCCAGCTGATCATGGCCCGGGACAAGGTGGTGTACCAGGGCCAGCCGGTAGCCGCCGTAGCTGCGACCACCCGGCAAGCCGCCCGGGACGCGGCGCGGCTCATCGAGGTGGAGTATGAGCCGCTGCCGGTGGTGGAAGACGCCCTGGCCGCCATGGATCCCGGCGCCCCGCTCATCCACGCCGACCTTTACACCGTCACCCCCGGCGGGGGAAAGGCGGAGCAGCCCAGCAACGTCGCCAAGCACATCCAGTACGAGCGCGGCGATCTGGAGGCCGGTTTCGCCGAGGCCGACGTGGTCATTGAACGCGAATTCCGCACCGCCATGGTGCACCAGGGGTACATCGAGCCGCAAAACGCCACCGCCTCCTGGGAAGCGGACGGGCGCCTGACGGTTTGGACCAGCACGCAGGGCGCGTTTTCCGCCCGTGAGCAGCTGGCGCAGCTGTTGCAAATCCCCGCGGGCCGCATTCGCGTCATCCCCATGGAGGTCGGCGGCGGTTTCGGCGGCAAGATCCAGGTATACCTTGAGCCTATTGCGGCGCTCCTCTCCCGCAAGGCGGGCCGGCCGGTCAAGATGTGGATGTCGAGAGCGGAGGTGTTCACGGGCACGGGTCCCGGCTCCCCGACCTACATCCGCTGCAAACTGGGCGCCAAGCGGAGCGGCGCGTTGGTGGCCGCGCAGCTCTACATGGTGTACGACGCCGGCGCATTTCCCGGCGCACCGGTGGGGGCCGGAGCGGTGACGGCCCTGTCCCCCTACCGGGTTCCCAATTTCCGCATCGACGGCTACGACGTGGTCACCAACAAACCCCGGGTCCAGTCCTACCGGGCGCCGGGCGCGCCGCAGGCCGCCTTTGCGGTGGAAACCGTCCTCGACGAAATCGCGGAGTCCTTGGGGATGGACCCGGTGGAGTTGCGGCTTAAGAACGCTTCTGCGGAAGGCGACCGGCTCGTGTACGGGACGCCGTTCAATCGCATCGGGTTCCGGGAAGTGCTCGAAGCAGTGCGGGACCATCCCCACTACAACGCCCCGTTGCCCGAGCGGCGTGGGCCATACGCCTTCGGGCGAGGCGTGGCGGCCGGCTTTTGGTTTGGCGGCAGCCTGACGTCGACGGTGCAGCTGACATTTAATCCCGACGGCACCGTCAACCTGATCACGGGCTCCGTGGACTTGAGCGGCAGCCGGGCGTCGTTGGCCATGATCGTCGCCGAGGAGCTGGGGCTCGAGCCCCATGAGGTCAAGCCCATCGTGGCCGATACCGACACCGTGGGCTACACCGACGTCACCGGGGGCAGCCGCACCACCTACGCCACGGGGACAGCCTGCTGGCGGGCGTGCCAGGATGCCATCGCGCAGCTCAAAGTGCGGGCGGCGCAGCTGCTCGAGGCGGATCCCGATGCCGTCACCTTTGGCGGTGGGGAGTTTTGGCTGTGGGAGGAGCCCCAGTACCGCATCAGCCTCAAAGAGGTGGTCGCCAACCTGCAAAAGACCGGCGGGCCCATCGTCGCCAAAGGCATCGTGAACAAGCTCAAGATGGCCCCGGCCTTTGGCGCCCACATCGTCGATGTGGGGGTCGACCTTGAAACCGGCAAAGTGGACATCGTGCGCTACACCGCGGTGCAGGACGTAGGGAAGGCCATCCACCCGACGGCGGTAGAGGGCCAGTTGCAGGGCGGCGCGGCCCAGGGGATCGGCTGGGCGCTGTTTGAGGGGTACGTGTTTGACGGGGGCGTCATGCGCAACCCCAACTTCCTCGACTACCGGTTGCCAACCGCCTTGGACCTGCCCATGATCGACACGGTGCTGGTGGAGGTGCCGGCTTCCGACGGCCCCTACGGAGTGCGGGGCGTGGGCGAAACGCCCATCGTGCCGCCCATCGCTGCGGTGGCCAACGCCATCGCCAGAGCCACGGGTGTGCGCATCCGCGAACTCCCCATGTCGCCGGAGCGGGTGTGGCGTGCGTTGGGCGGGGCCGACCAGCCTGCCTCCGACGATCAAGCCGGGGAAACCGGGTGAGCGGCCGTGCCGAAAGTTTGGCTGCCCAGTCCGATGCGGGACGTGACGGGTGGACAGCACACCCTGGACATCCCAGGCAAGACGGTGCGCGAGGTGCTGGCCAACCTCATGGCGCGCTATCCGGGGGCCCGAGAGCGGCTATTGCGGGAGGACGGCAGGCTCCAGCCCCACCTGGTCCTCTTGGCGGGCGACGTCCAGGTGGACGACTGGGAAACACCCCTTGAGCCGGGCAGCGAGTTGGTCATCACCGCGGCTCTGGGGGGCGGATGCCGGCCGGCTTGAGGTCCGCCGGCTCGTCGATGTCCTTGAGTTCGCCTCGGTCCACCGGCACCAGGCGTACCCGGTCGCCGGCGGCTAACAGCACCGACCGCGCACCCCGATCGCCGCTAAGAGAGAGCACCTCTGGCCATAGAGCCCGCCGCAGGACGCACGGCGGCCCCGGAAGCGCCGGCCCGTACGCAGCTGCCGCGGCCAGAACGCCGGGCTCCAAGGCCAGAGCGGCCAGCCGGCGCAACGTATCCGGCCGGACAAACGGCTGGTCTCCGAGGAGCACGGCTAGGGCCGCGACCTCCTCTAGTGGCGGTCCCGCCGAGACCTGGTCCGCGACGGCCTGCACACCGGCACGCAGCGACCCGGCCTGGCCCTCCATGTAGCGCGGGTTGTATACGCAGCGGACGGCGGGCATCCCGGCCAGCGCCAATTCCACCTCTCGTGCACCGTGGCCGGTGACGACCCAGACCGGCTCGAGACCGGCGTCAAGGCACGTGCGCACCACCCGGCGCACCATCGGCTCCCCGTCAATGGGCAATAGCTGCTTGAGCACGCCCATGCGGCTAGCCACGCCGGCAGCCAGCACCACGGCGGCGACGCGGCCGCCCGCCCGGGGTTGCGCCAGGGGCCGTCGCGCCGCTGGCGTCTCGTGGGCCGCCCGTGTCTTGTGGACCGCCTGCACCTTGCAATTCGCCAAAGGTGTTTCCCTCCCGCCCGCCGGCTTCGCCGCGCGCCGGGTGCGCGCCTTCCCACGCGATTTGGTCCGTTTCCCCAAAGGCCTCCCGGACCCCTGGTGTAGAATGCTGATCGCGCCAGCCCGCCGCGCGGCGGGAAACGGTTCGATGCGGCCCGTTTCGGGCGGCAACACGCGAAAGGACGGCGGTCCATGTCCCGCAGGCAGCCCCGGGTGCCCCACTCGTTTCGCGGATGCGTCCTAGATGAGTTTCAAGTCCAAGCCGCCATCGCCATCCAGCAGGAGATGTCGACGCTGGTCAGCGCGCCGACGGGCACGGGCAAGAGCTTGATCGCCGACTACCTGGTGGACGCGATGCTGCACCAGGGACGACGAGTCGTCTACACGGCTCCCCTCAAGGCGCTGATCAACCAGAAATACCGGGAATTCCGGGATATTTACGGCGGTGGCCGTGTCGGCATCTTGACCGGGGACCTATCCCTCAACCCTGCCGCTCCCGTCGTCGTGATGACCACGGAGGTGCTGCGCAACAGGCTCCTCAACGGCGACGGCGTCGACGCCGACTGGGTCGTCTTCGACGAGTTTCACTACATCGACCACCCGCAGCGGGGCACCGTTTGGGAGGAAGCCATGCTGCTTCTCCCCGCCGGCTGCCGGATCCTGGGGCTATCGGCCACCGTGCCCAATATCGGGGAGCTGGCGGCGTGGCTGCAGTCCGTCCTCGGCGAACCCGTTGCCACCGTCGTACATACGGAGCGGGCCGTGCCCTTGCGCCACCGGTACTTCACCGATGCCGGGCACCTCGTGGACTACAGCGCCTTGTGGCAACACCTGACGGGCCATGATCTCAAGGCAGGCACCCTCAGCGTCAAAGAAGCACCCCTGCCCCCCCGCACGCCTGCCCAGCTGGAACGCCGCTCCAGTTTGCGGCGAGACGCTGTACACATGGAACTTGTCGATTATCTCCAGCGGGCAGGCCTTTTTCCCGCCATTTACTTCGTCCTCAGCCGCCGGGAGGCCGAGCGCATGGCTCGCGAGCTCGCGCGCCGGCGCGGGTTTCTCAAACCCCACGAGCGCGAGGCGGTGCGGGTGACCGTACGGCACATCCTCCAGCAAGTGGGCCTTGGCCCGGCCGCCGTTCCGGGATTGGACGCGATGGCTGCCCTCTGGTCCCGCGGCATCGGCGTCCATCATGCGGGGCTATTGCCTATCGTCAAGCACATCGTGGAACATCTCCTCGAGCGTCGCATCCTGCGGCTGGTTTATGCCACCGAGACCTTTGCGGTCGGCGTCAACATGCCCGTGCGCACCGTATGCTTCGATAGCTTGGAGAAGTTCGACGGCCAACAGCACCGGCTCTTGACCCAGCAGGAATACATGCAGATGGCGGGTCGGGCGGGCCGCCGGGGCCTCGACCGGGAGGGCACGGTCATCTGCCTCGCGGACCCGGACGTTTTCCTCAAGGCCGGCCTGCGGGACTGGGAAACCGAAGCGCTCGAACCGCTCACCAGCCGGCTCGCCTTGTCCTTCACCGCGGTGCTCAACCTCGTGCGCCGCTGGGGCGACCGGCAAGAAATCCGGATGTGGCTCGGCCGCTCCCTCAAGTGCTTCCAGTCCGAGGACCGCACGCAAGCCGCCGAGGCCCTGGCGGGCGAGCTTGCCGAGCGGGCCGCCGTGCTGGAAAAACTCGGCTATCTCGCCACCGGCGGGCTCACCGCCAAAGGCGAGTTTTGCCGCTACATCTGGCTCAAGGAGCTGCTCGTGAGCGAGCTGGCCTTTGACGGCACACTGGCGAACCTAAGCCCCGACGCGCTTGCGGGCTGGGCGGCAGCGGTTGTCTGGGAACCGCGGCCGCAGGACGCCTCCCTGCCCCGGGCCGCCGCCGGCTGGCTGGCGGCGGCGCAGCTCGTCGCCGACCGCGTCGCGCAAGCAGGTCCGCTGGCCCGCTCGGACCTCCGCGTAGAGGCGCGGGTCGCGCCTGTCCTGCAGCGGTGGGCCGCGGGAGAGGACTGGCAGGAGGTGCTGCGCAACTACCCATTGGAACCGGGAGACTTCGTCGCCCTCTGCCGGCAGGCCGTCGACTTGCTGCGCCAAGTAGCCGCGGCGGCTGCCTCTGCTTTGACTGCCGCCGACGCAACAGGCAGCGCAGCCCGTCTTGCGCCTGTGCGGGAGACCGCCCTGCAAGCCATCGCCGCCGTCGAGCGGGATATCGTCCTCGCTTCCCGCCTCTTTTAGGGCCGTCTCCCCTCTTCCAACGCCGCGGCCCTTGACGCCTGAAATCCGCCAGGAGTATAATGTTTCCAGTCCCGCGACAATTTGCGTAAATACTAGTTACGTATACTTTTATAGTTTCAGTTTACAACAACATACTTCGCAGGCAGTTGCTGGCAGCTCGGTGGACGATTTCAAGGACGGGGGGCTTTCCGTTGGTAGAGCTAGTACAGCGGGCCACCGCAACGATCGCCACACGAGGACGCAACTTGTTGGACCGGGACCGGGTGCTGGGCCCCCTGCTGTTGAGCCCGGCCGTCGTGTACATCCTCCTCCTTGTCGGCTTCCCTTTCCTATTTGCCATCTACTTGAGCCTGACCGACGCCACGGTGGGCAGGCCGGTGGGCGATTTCGTCGGGCTCGACAACTTCCGGCAGATCATTCAAACCCGCTCTTTCCGCACCGCCCTCAAAAACACGTTCATCTTCACCTTCGCTTCCCAAGCGATCATCTTGGTCCTCGCCAACATCTTGTCCATGGCGTTGCAGCGGGACTTCCGCGGCAAGGGGCTGGTGATGTTTCTTATCCTGCTGCCGTGGGTGGCGCCCGTGTCGCTGACGACCATCGCCTGGCTCTGGATGTTCCACTCTCGGTTTAGCCTGATCGACTGGTTCCTCAACCGGCTCAACTTGATCGAGGGGAACTTGTTCTGGCTCGGACGTCCGGACCTGGCGATGATCGCCATAATCATCGTCCACGTATGGCGCATGTTCCCCTTTGCCACCGTCATCCTGATGGCCGGCCACAGCGCCTTGCCCAAGGACGTGCTGGAGAGCGCCATGGTGGACGGGGCGGGTTTTTGGCGCATCTTCTTCCAAATCCGGCTGCCGCTCCTCCTGCCTATCATGAGCGTGGCCGTGCTGTTCAGCACCGTGTTCACCTTCTCAGACATGACGGTCGTCTACGTGCTGACGCGGGGCGGGCCGTTCGACACCACCCACGTGCTGTCCAGCGCGGCCTATCTGCGGGGCATCTTCGGAGGCAATTTGAGCGTCGGGGCAGCCACTTCGCTCTTCCTCTTCCCGGTGCTCTTGATCGCAGCCATCCTCATCCTGCGCATCGCTCGACGTACGGAGGTGACATAAGGTGACCGCGTCCACCGGCGCCCTATTGCGCAAGGCCGGCCTGCGCACGGGCCACGCAGCGCTGCTGTCGGCCTTCGTCGTCTTCACCGCCACGCCGTTCGCCTGGATGCTGATCACGGCCTTTAAGCGGGACAGCGACCTGTACAACCCCAACAACAATCCCCTCTGGTTCAACGAGCCGCCGACGCTCGCCCACTGGGACTACGTCTTGAACCGCACGCCATTCGTCCAGTGGCTGGCAAACACGGCTCTCGTCGGATTGGCCGTCATCGTGATCACCCTCTTGCTGGCCGTGCCAGCCGCGTATGCGCTCTCGCGCCTTTTGGGCAGCTGGGGCGAGCGCTTAGGGATCGCGATCTTCCTCGTATACCTGGTGCCGCCGACCCTCCTGTTCATCCCGATGGCGCGAGTCATCAGCTCCTTGGGCCTGCAAAACACCTTGTGGTCGCTGATCGTGGTGTATCCCACCATCACGGTGCCTTTCTCCACCTGGCTCCTGATGGGGTTTTTCAAGTCCATCCCCCGGGATCTTGAGGAGGCGGCCCTGATCGACGGCTGCAGCCGCCTGGGCGCGATGGCGCGCGTCGTGCTGCCGTTGGTGGTCCCGGGCCTCATCACCGTCGTCATCTTCAGCTTCACCCTGTCGGCCCAAGAGTTCATCTACGGGCTCACCTTCGTCACGTCGACCGCGGTCAAGACGGTCAGCGTCGGGGTTCCGCAGGATATGGTCCGGGGCGACATCTTCTTCTGGGGGCCGCTGATGGCGTCGGCTTTCACCGCCAGCGTCCCCGTGGCCGTCCTTTACTACCTCGTGCTGGACCGCTTTGTCCAGGGCTTTACGACCGCCGGGGCGTTCAAGTGACGGCCGCTCCCGGCTCCTGTCAAGCGCCGGCCCGGAAAGGAGGGGAGAAGGGCGAGGAGGCGTTCTCACCGGTTTCACCGTCGGTGGTCAGGAGGGTTTGCGGGATCCGCGCCGGTTGGCCCAGCGGTCTCAAAAACCCGCGCTGGTTCGTGTTCGTCGAGGGAACAAGCGTCAGCGGCAACTCATCCTGACACAGGAGGTGTCTCACGGTGTGGTACGGCAAGTCGACGCGGCGTGATTTTCTCAAAACCGTAGGGGCCGGTGCGCTCGCCGTCGGTGCACCTGTCATCGCGCCCCGCTTTACCCGGCGGGTGTCCGCCCAGTCCGGGCAGATCACTTTGCGCATCTTGCAGTGGCAACACTTCATCCCCGCTTACGACGACTGGTTTGACAACGTGTTTGTCCCGCGCTGGAGCGAGAAGTACGGCGTGCGGGTCATCGTGGACCACGTCGGGTTGGCGGACCTCCCGGCCATCGCGGCGGCCGAGGCGGCGCGCGTGGCGGCGGGGCAAGACCCCGGCCACGACATGATCCAGCACTTGAGCCCGCCGGCTGCCCTGGAGCCGCAGGTCATCGACCATGCGGACCTCATCAAGGAAACGCTCGCGGCTACTCACCCGGCCCGTCCCGGAGGCATGGGCAACTACATCCGCCTTGCCCACTTGAGCACCTACAACCCGGTGACCGGCAAGTACTTCGGCTTCTCCGACAACTTCGCGCCGGACCCGGTGCACTACCGCGCCGATCTGTGGCGCGAAGCGGCCAACCGGTTGGACACCTTTGATGGAGTTCATGCGGAAGGCGGGCCGGTCACATGGCATGACATCCTGCGGGCCGGCCGCGTGCTGAGGCAGATGGGCCATCCGGTGGGCTTCGGCCTGTCGCAAGAGCTGGACAGCAACATGATCCTGAGGGCGCTCATGTACTCCTGGGGCACGGCCGTCCAGGACGAAAACAGCAACGTGATCCTGGACAGGCCGCCGTACCGCGAGAAGACCCTGGATGTCCTGCGCTTTGTCAAGCAGCTCTACGAAGAGGCCATGTTCCCCGGCGTCTTCGCGTGGACCGCGGCGAGCAACAACGAAGAGTACCTGGCCGGGCGGCTCTCCATGGCGGCCAACGCCGTCTCCATCGCCCGCGTCACCCATCAAAACGCCCTCGAGGCCTTGCGGCGGGGCGAAAATCCCGAAACGTCGCCGGCCGTGCAGTTTGCGGTGAACACCGAGATCACGGCGCGTGCACCGGCTGGGCCCGAGGCCGCCCGGGGGCTCGAGCACGTCATGGGCGTGTACTCCATCTGGGATACGGGCAACACCCGGGTCATCGACGCCGCGCAGCAGTTCCTCCTAGACCTGGTGCAGAGCTTTGACCCCGATGTGGCCGAGGCCGAAGGCTGGGGTCCGGGCAAGTTTGTGGCCAGCCA
This sequence comes from Firmicutes bacterium ZCTH02-B6, assembly GCA_002159155.1. Classification (GTDB taxonomy): domain Bacteria; phylum Bacillota; class Limnochordia; order Limnochordales; family ZCTH02-B6; genus ZCTH02-B6. Next base: position 1,911 of record LZRQ01000038.1, on the reverse strand, counting down.
GGGCTACGACTACCCGACCTTTGAGAACGCCATCCCCAAAGCCAAGCGCCTGGCGTACCTCCGCAACGACCCGATCTACGCTCCGATCGCGGAGGCCACGGGCGATCGGCCCAACAAGCTGGAGAACGTCGAGGCGGCCATGGACTGGGCCTTGCACGTGGGCTGGCCGGGGCCGGCCAACGCGGCCATCGACGAGGTGTTCAACACTTTTATCATCCCGGTCATGTTCGCTCGCGTGGCGCAGGGCATCGACCGGCCGGAGGACGCGCTGGACGAGGCTGCGGGCCAAATCCGCAGCATCTTCAACAAGTGGCGGCGCCAAGGCCTGGTCGGCGGTACGTCCTGACGTGGAGCGGGCGGCGGATACGGCCGGAAAGCCGCAGGGGGTTCCCGCACGGGAACCCCCTGCCGCGTTGGCGTCAATTCCGGCTCCGCAGCCAGGCGTCGACGGACGTGTAGTGCTCCAAGAAGAGCGGGTTCAAGGCGATGCCGACGGCGATGGCCACCACCACCAGCGCCAGGGCGATGACCACCCGCCGCACGAGGGTGACCCGGTGCGAACCGCGCCAGACCAGCGGCAAGACGACGAGGGCGCTGGCCAGGCTGGAAAGCACGACGCCCGAGCCGCCCACCATCGGCTCAATGCGACCGGCCGCCACCAGGTTGGCCGCTGTGGCGGCGGTGGAAGCGCTGGAGACAAGCCCCCCCGCAAAGCTGACGGCGTAAAAGCCGAGGCTGCCCAAAAGCTGCTGGGCGATGGCCCCTACGACGGTGATCATGGCAAAGAGCGCGCCAAACTGCAGCGCCGAGGCCAAGGAGAAAGGCGACTCCACCTGGATGGCCGGGGGCGTCACCATGGCTTTGCGCCGGCCTCGCAATGCGAAAAACAGGGTGACCACCATCATCAATCCCACGGGCAAAATGCCTGCCGGTAGAGCAGACGGGGCAAAGATGGCCAGCGTAATGCCGTTGCGCAAGAAGGAAGCCGTCTTGGCCAGCATGATGCCCCGGAACGCGAGATCCTCCACGGCCGGGTCCCCGTCCCGCGCTTTTTGTGCGAGTGCGATGCTGGTGGCTACCGAGTTGACGAGACCGCCAAAGAAGCCGGTGAACGTGATGCCGCGCGCGCCGTAAAGCCGCAGCAGGATGTAGTTGCCGAAGCTGATCGCGCTGATCAAGACGACCATCGTCCAAACACTGCGCAGGTCAAACAGACCCCACGGATCCACCGGCCCTCGCGGGAGCACCGGCAGGATGACAAAGCTCAAAAGCAGGAGCGTAATGGCCGCGTGCACCTCGTGGCGCTTGAGGTGACGGGTGAAAAGCACCAGCTCCTCCTTCCAGCTCAACAAGATCAGCATCAGGACGGTGACCGCCACAGCCACAAACAGCTGTTCTTGCGCCACCAGCATCCCCACAAAGGTCATCAGGAACAGGGATACCGAGGTGGTCGCCTCGACGCTGTTTTGCTTGCGCATGGCGTTGAGGTTGAAGATGAGCACGATGACGGCGGTGAAAGCCAGCGTGGCGATGGTATAGGCCACACCCATCTTCCAAGACAAAAAGCCCAGCAGCGCCGAGAAAGAGAACGTGCGCAGGCCGACCTCTTTGCCGGCGCGCTCCCGCTCAAAGCCCACCAACAGGCCTAGACCGAGAGTGATGGACAGGTGCCATAGCGTGACGTAGGATAGGTCTTCGTGCATTGCCGCGGCTCCTTGTAACCGAATTCTTGCTACTTTCACCGCGCACGCGGCAAAGTCCTCGCCTCATCGTACGGGATCATCCGGGCATCGTTGCCGGCGCGATGGCTACGCCGGCCGCAGGCGGGTCCAGGCCACCAGCAGCCCGCCGACAGCGAGCACGAAAGACATGACGGGCACGACGGCGAGTCCAGCGGTGTCCGCGACGGTC
>LZRQ01000037.1 GCA_002159155.1 Firmicutes bacterium ZCTH02-B6 | reverse complement strand
AAACGCTTGACCGCAGGCGGTAATCCCTGCGGCCATGCAAATCCGGCCGGTCCCGGCGGGTCAGATACCGGTACAGGAGCGCCTCCACCTGGGAGTAGGTGTATTCGTGTTGATTGTCCTGCAAGAAGAACACCTCCGCCGGGAAAACTGCTGCCGTCATCAAGTCGCCACCTGCACCCGACTTTCAACTGCCTTCAACAATTCTTGGCTTGGCCGCCATAGCCCCCGCTGCCCCTGGGCCGGCACGGGCTTGTCCAACGCTCGCACGTTCGCCAGGTGCCATGCATAACGGCCCGGCAGATAATATCCAAACCGCCGCTCATCCATGGGCACCTTGGCGATGTACGCCTCGGTCATCTGAACACAGTCAACCAGGTCGGCCACCGCCACAACGGCACCCAGCGGCAGCTGTTCCGGCTTCGGGAATCGCCCCCACAGCGGGCCCGCCCAGCCGGCGAAAACAGCCACGTGCAAATACTCCCGGCTCTTGCCAGCATGGATGAGCACCGGCCCCCTGTAGCTGGTCGGCCAAGACCGGGTTTCGATGCGCTTGGCACCAATGGCAATCAACGTGGCCCAAGGCTGGAGAACAGTCAACCCTCTCATGCCGTGCCACCGCCCATAACACGCTCCAGCGTCTGGAGCAACGTCCCCCGCTGCACCATTCGGACAAGCGTCCCGGTCTCAGCTGCCAGCACGGCCGCCGCGGCGTCCGCGATATGCTCTTGCGCCCACGCCTCTTCCGGCCAGCCGACCGGCCAGGACAGGAGCCGGCGCACCGCCTCCTGCACATCCGCCTTGCTGGCATTCCGGGTGCCAGCCACCGACTTGACATCCGCCGGCGTCACCCACTCCACCGGCAGGCCGGCGACATGCAGTACCGCCACCACCACGCCGGTGGCAATGCCCAGTGCCCGTGCCGCACGGGCACCCCGGGCGCCACCGTTTGGCAGTTCAACAATCGCACCCATCGGGCGGTACTCCCGAATGACCTCATGCAATGCGGCCGCTAGCTGGCGGGCCCGCTCCGCGTCGTCGTCGGCCACCCGGACGGTGGTTTTGCGGGTGCTCCGCTGCGTCCGCACGGCCCGGGAATGGACAACCGCCCAGGTGCGCTGCCGCACATCAACGACGGCCATGCCCATGGCGCCGAAGCCAGGGTCAATGCCGAGGATGAACTGCGTCATGTTGCCTGCCCACGCTCCTTCACAGCCCGCAACAGGTCATCCCGAACCCCAAGGATGAACCGCTTGAGCTCCAGGAGGTCCTGTGTTGGAGCGCCTTCGATTTTCCGGTCAAGCACAGCATCCAACGCATGCTCCAGCTGCCCGTAATAGCCAACCGGTCGCCAGTAGGGCTCTTTGGCCTCGCCACCCTCGCCCGGCTTCGGCGTCACCAACTGCTCCAGCACGTGGAGGCTCACTGCGAGCCACCTCCCGCCTCGGCCACAGCTCGCACCACGCCAGCCCACGGCGTATAGTAGCGGATGGCTCGCGGTCCGGTCTGCACGCGGACGATGTAGCGGTCATCGATGCTCCAACGCTTTCCCATGAGCCGGCCGCTTTCGCCGGCGTCCATCAGAGCCTCGACGGCGTCCTCGCCGCCTGGAACGTAAGCGACGACAACGCCGCGCTTGCGCTTCCAATAGCCTCCGGCCTGGCTGTCCCATTCCACCAACGCGCCCGGAGCGAGAATGTCAGGCACGGTCGCCACCTCCCGCCTCGGTCAGCAGTCGTCGCACCATCTGCTCGGCCTCATAATAGGCGTCGGACGCGCCATCGTGATACGGGTGGTGGCCAGACTGCTGCCAGTCCATCGCGGCGGCGTGCGCTCGCTTGTGCAGGTCCTGTACCACCCGCTCCACCCCGGTCCGCAGCGCCTCGTACTGCTTGCGCAGACGGTCGGCCTCGGCGCGGGCGGCGCCCAGTGCGTCTAGCAACTCCAACGCCGTCGTCGGGTCGAAGGCGGCGATGTGCTGGGCGTTGGCCTGCGCCGCCTCCGCGGACCACTCGATCGCCCACGCCGTTGCCACCGTACTGTCGGGCAGATGGTCTGCCCCTACGCTCCACGGACCACTAAATTCCGGTTCACTGTGCATGCTCCACGGCCCCGGCGTTGCCGCCTCCGCAATCTCTCGGAGCTTCGCCAACTCCTCTGCCGTAAACCGCTTACTCATCGGCGCCACCGCCTTTCTCGCCGTCGAGGAGGGAACGGATGCCCTGTACGATGTGATGGGCGGTCATGTACTCGCTCCGGACGAGACGCAGAATATTCTCCCGCTCCCGACGCAGGCGCTCGATTTCTGCCTCCATCGCCCGCAGGTCGACGCCTTTCCGCTCCTCGTCTCCCGAACCCCAACACCGGTCACACACGTCCTCGGTGACCATCTGACCGCCTATGCCGCCTCGCCAGGTCGTAGTGCTCGGATAAGAAATCCGTCCAATCCCGTCGCACTTGGAGCACCGACCTACCCTGGCGAGGCGGCGGAGCCACGGTTCTGCCTGGCGCACTGCACCAACAACTCCCGCCAACGTATCCAGCTCCCGGCGCAGACGCTCGATCTCGTCGAGCATCGCCAGCACCGTGGGCGGGTGAAACGCTGCGATGTAACAGGCATTCGCGGCAGCCTGCTCCCCGTCTACGGAACTCGGGTCCGCATCGGCAATGACGGCCCACCGATAGTAAGGGTCTCCCTGGTTCTGCGTCTCGGGTGCGACGACGCGAAACACATTCTCACCCGGAATTCCCCACGGCCCCGGCGTCGCCGCCTCGGCAATGCGGCGCAACTCCTGCAGGCGGTCAGGTGTCAGGTCCGCCATCACGCCTCACCCCGCACCTTGGCTAGAACCTCGCGCAGCCTGTCCTCGGCAAACTCCTCTTCAGCCCAGCAGTTAGGGTCGTCGTCCGACTCTCGCGTCGTCGCCGCCAGGTATCTCGTAGCCGCCTCAATTAGCTCCCGCACCACGCCTGCCTCCAGGGCTTCGGTGGGGATGCCCTCGACCGCATTGACCGCCGCCACGATGCGCTCCATGTTCGCCTCGGCCTCGAGATACTGGAGGTGCTCAGCGTCGGGCTCCTCGCCGTCATCCACTGGCCGCACACCCGGGTCCCATTCGATCATGTGCTGCGGCTCGTAGATGCCCCGGTACGGAACCGACGAGCCCATCCGAATCCGAAACCCGATACCCTCATCGAGCAGCACGTCCAGCTTCCAGGGGCCGGGTGTATGCTGAGCTTGCTGTGTGGCCATGAAAACATCCCTCCCAAAATCCAGAATCCCGCCTGCGGTTTTTCTGGCTTCCCTGACGGGCCGATGGGCCGCGGGACGATACATGAGTTACCGGCGGCCCTCTGCGCCCGTCCGGCGGCCTGTAAGAAGCTCAGTCCGTGCCCTCGGCGCCAAACCTTCGGTAAACATTGACCCCGGCGCCGGTGAAAGCCGGAACCGGCTCCACGCTGTCGGTTGCCGGATCCTCCCGGTCGCCATCGGTGTCGCGCGCGTCGTCGCCATTGTCCTCATCGTCGCCGTCGTTTTCTCCGTCTGCGGCCAACATCGACGTCTGGCCGTCGGCCGGGCCGGCGGTGAACACGTTCATACGCTCGTCACCGTTGCTGTCCCCGAAAAGCTGCGACTGTTGGGGCTCCATCGTCACGATGACCCGGGCGCCGGTCTGCTCCCAGACCCGGATAAGGTCGTGCATCACAGCAGCCGAAACCACGTTGAGCTCCAGCTTCACATCCAGCGCCGGCTTCCCATCGACCGAGTCAGGCTTCAGCGCCGCCCCCTTAATGCGTCCTGTCAACGTCACCCGCATGACTTCCCGCTCCTTTCACTGTGCGTGCAAGTTCGGTTGTAACCGCCGTACAAACGCCCAGCTAGAGGTATACTCAACTAAATGATGGTTCTGTTGAGTAACCCAAAGTCACCGGCGTTTTTATAGGCACTGCCTATAACTTACAGCTATGCCAATAGCCTCTAGTTTTTAGTGGACCGGGCAATCTGTTTGAGAGGGGCTCTTTCACCCAGCTCGCCGGCGCTGCATCACCTCCTCGTAGACTCTCGCCGTCTTCTCAAACACCGCCTTCATCCGCTCCTTATACGGGTCCAGCCACTTCTGCCGCAGCTCATCCTCCTTCCACCAGCCGAGCAGCGGCCGGTAATCCAGCTTCAAAAACGGCGTGCCGTCAGTCTTCCACCTCCTTTCCAACCGGGCACCGCCGCACCTGAGCCCGTGCAGTAACCCTTGCAGCTGGCGGTCGTGCCGCGAGTACCAGAGCACCCCGACCCATAACTCATGGTCATCAGCCAGGTCGAGCCGAGGGTCCAGGGCGTCCAGCTCGGCCCGACGGCCGGCGCCCCCGCGGCCAGAAGCCGCAGAAGCCGCAGAAGCCGCAGAAGCCGCAGAAGCCGCAGAAGCCGCAGCAGCGCCGTTTCCAAGCCTTTCAGCCAACGCCCTCACCCCCGTTTGCGGAAGTTGCCGTGGCCAAAACCCAACTTCCGCAAAACTTCCGGGGCTGGAAACAGGCTCTACAAGCCGATTTCCGGAAGTAGCGGAAGTCCCGGATGTTTTCCGGGCCTTTTATATATCTGGCTATCTCTCTCGCGCGCGTGCGCGCGCGCGCGCGTACGCGTGAAGGATAGAAAAAACTTCCGCAACTTCCGCACGGCCTTGAAAAATCGCTCTGGGAGCCCATTTCGACCCCCCGGAAGTTTGTAGCTGGGGCGATGCTGAAAACCCGCTCTGGGAGCCCATTTCGACCCCCCGGAAGTTTGGAACAACTTCCGCAGAACTTCCGCAAGCCCAGCTAGACGAATTGCGACACCTAAGTGCCCAGCTAGCGGACCTGCCAAGAACATCCATGGCTTCCTCAAAACGGAGAGTCATCATCGTCCACCACCTGCTGGGCGTGCATGCTGGTCGTGCTGGTCTGGAAAACTTCCGCTTTATCCGCAACTTCCGCAGGCCGTGCGGCCCACTCCAGGCGGACCAGTTTGTAGATGGCCGAGCGGTTCCGTCCGTCCTGACCGGCCTGAACCAAGCGAAACTGACCTACCTGCCGGTCCCGCATTTGGGCCAGAGCCTTCCCCATCCGGATTTTCTGGGACCGTTCGTTCCCGTCGCCCCGGACCGTCAGCAGCAGGTCCTGCTCCTCGGCCAGAGTGAAGAGGTCTCCCAGCCCCCGGGGTGAAGCCCCGAATTTGGTCCACCACGCTTCACAAAACGCTTCCCATTGGGCCGTCTCCTCGTCGGCAGCCGAATACAGCTCCTCCAGGTTGCCGAGGAAGCCCCGGATGCCGGCGGTGTCCAGGATGCCGCCGATGACCCGTGCCCAGGCTTCGTACTGCCCGAGAACGTAGCGGCCCGGTTTCATCCCGTCCTCAACCCACGCTTGGACGAGCGTCAGGGCGGCCCATACCAGTTCGCCCCGGTTAGCGTAGGCCCAGGAGCGCAGGTCCTCGTGCTTGAACCCTTGGCGCTGCCACGGCCGGGCGACCTTGGCGTCCAGGCGGATGCGCACTGTGCGCCGGGCCATTTCGGTGGTCAGGGCCGGGTTGTTGCCGGTCGCCAGCCAGATGGCGCGCACGGGCAGGGTCGTGAGCTCCGAGCGGCCGAGAATGCGGTCCTGCCACATCTGGCTAGTGAGGGCGGCCGCCAGCGACGCCGAGTCCAGCTTGCGGCGGATGTTGTCAATGAGGACATAGGTTGGGGCGGCAATGAGCACCGACGTGATGCGCTTCCGCCATTCGTCTTCATCCCGGCCTTCGGTCATGGTGGCCGCCGGGCGCCCGGTGGCCGGGATGGCGATGACGTCAGCGAGCAGCGACTTGCCGGTGCCCGGGCTGGGCGCCTCGATAAGATGCAGTGGCGTGGGGCCGTTAATCATCTCCCGCACAAAAGGTCCTAGGAGGGCGGCCACGGCATGGGCTAGCTCAGCGTCAGAGATGAACGGGAAGTCGCATAGGAGCTCGTACAGCAGCAGCCGCTTGGCTCGGTCGATTTGGTCGGGGTCCGGCCGGCCGACATCTGGGATATCGATGCCGCTCGACCAGTAGTAGGTGCGGCTGTGGGTGTGATAGCCTGGCTTTAGGTTGAGCTCGCCGTCGCGGCCGAAAACTGGGGCCTCGACGATACGGGCAATGATGGGCACCGGGTACTCAGGAGCCGCCATCATGTCCTTGACGACGGCCACCGGAGGCATAGCGTCCACAAGGCGTGCGTTTTCGCCTTGGCCAACCGTGCGATACCACCAGGCGACCCGGGCCAGGATGCCCCGCAGGCCCGCTTCGGTGACGACCGTGAGCTTGGGCTCACCGGCGTCGCCGAGCTGGATGCGTGTGAGCAGCCCGCCGCGCTGGAACAGGTGTGGCGGCGAGTTGGAGGCTTTGATGGCGGCCCAAGCCTGGTCAGCCAGGCCGGCCAGGTCGCCGGAGCCGGCGTCAATCTTGGGCAGGTCCGTCCTGGAGCGCTCGGCCGGCGGCGGCTCGATGATTTCGGCCTTCCCGACGAGCTCACGCCACTGCTCGATGGTGCCACCATACTTGAGCACCCAGTCGGAGAAGTCCTCATGCTCCTGCTCGACAGGAAGGGTGACGACCCGCACTTCGGCGGCCACAGGCGCGAGGGCCCGGGCGACCCGGGCGGCACCGTCACGGCCAGCCTGGTCGTTGTCATAGACGATCGTGACGAACTTGCCTTTAAAAAGCGGCGTCCAGTGGTCCTTCCATGTGTTTGCACCGCCGGTATGGCAGATGGCCGGGAGCCCAATCTGTCGTGCGAGGAGGCAGTCCCATTCTCCCTCACAGAGCACCAGCTGCTCAGACTCGAGGGCCGCAATCGGGAACAGGCGTGCCTCGCCGTAGCCCTCTTTGTAGGGCAACATTTTGGGCGTCCGGGTTGGGTGGTAGCGGCGTAGGTTGCGCACGGCGCCCGTTTCATCCCGGATGGGGATGGTGATGCGCTTGTCGTCGTCGATGCCCAGCTGGTAGCGGCGGATGGTCTCCTCCGTCAATCCTTTCTTGTTCAGGAGGAAGGCCATAGCCGTCGGGTAGGCGAGCAGCGCCTGATGGTAGCGCAGGACCTCTTCTTCTGGGATAGGTGGCGGCTCGTTCTTGGGCGGCTCGTTGCTCTTTGGCGGGTGCCCATTCTTCAGCTGGCGGCCGCCGGCGCTGCCGACCATGCGCGCAAGGTCTTCGACGGCCTCTTTCCATTCCAGGCCATACCGCCGGCGGTGGTACTCGATGACGTCACCCTGGGCGCCGCAGGCATAGCAAATCCAAAGGCCGTTGACGACGTTGACACCAAGGCTGTCATGCCGGTCGTCGTGGAATGGGCACAGGGCGGTGCGCTCCGGGCCGCTGCCCCGCAGCTGCAGGCCATGGGCGCTGTAGTAAGACTCGTAATCGATGCGTGCTTTCAGTTCTTGCAGGTCAATCAATGACGTTCCCTCGCCTGCATGGCATGCCCGCCGGTTGGGCAGGGTAAAATGGGACCCCTGCGCTCAACCCGCTGAGAAGAACTAAGCGGTGACGAGTGCTGCCTGGCGCTGCTTGGGCTGCAGCATGCCGAGCTCGATGTAGACCCGACGGCGGGCCCACCATTGAGCCCGGAGCACGTCCACGTCCTCGTCGATGATGTCCCAGACGATGCAATCACGCTTGCCCACGTAGGTGCGCTGGATGCGGCCGATGGCCTGTTTGATGTAGATGGGATCCCGGCCGCCGGCGACCAGCACTAGCTGGTCAAGGATGGGCAGGTCTAGCCCCTCCTTGGCCACGTTGACGCTGAAGAGCACGTCGATTTCGCCCTCCCGGGCGAGTTGCAGAATGCGGCCCCGGACGGCGGCCGGCTGCTGGCCGTGGATGGTAGCGACGCGGAGTCCCGGTCGCAGCTGACGCAGGCGCTCCTCGAGCAGCTGGCAGTGGTCGACCCGGGCCGAAAGCACCAGGGTGTGGCGTCCGGGTGCTATCCGGGCCAGGAGCTCCACAATGCGGCGATTGCGATGCTCGTTGTTGAGGAGCTCCGTAATAATGGCGTTGTAAGGGAACTGCGGCTTTCGGGGCTGACGAGATAGCTTCCCGGCCTGGAAAAGCTCAAGGCGGCGCTTGTAGTCGGCTTCCTTGTCCTTGTACTCCGTCCAGGCCTTGGGCACGTATTCCTCGCCCTTGAGGCGCACCGTGCGCAGAGTCGCCGGCAATACCCCGCCACCCTGCCCGTTGACAGCCGCCAGCTGGACGGTCTCCCGGGGGATTCCGTAGGTCGTTGGCCCGAAAATCAGGTGCGTGATGGTTTGGAGTCCGTCCCGGCGCTCCAGCGATCCGGTGACGCCGAAGCGATACCGGGCCGGGAAGCTCCCGATAACCTTGGACCATGTCTCGGCCGGACTGTGGTGGCATTCGTCGAGCACGATGGTGCCGAATTGGAGGTCGAGAAGCGCCACGCTGATGTCCAGCTTCGCCAGTGTTGGGATGAGGCCGATGGTCAGGAACGGCCCGATGGTCCGCTTGCCGTCGCCGATCATCCCGATTTCGGACTCAGGGATGCCCAACCGGGCCACGGCCCGCTGCCGGACCTGGTTGGCCAGCTCCAGAGTATGCGTCACCCAGAGGGTCCGCTGGCCGAGTCGGGCACAGATTTCGAGTCCCATTTCTGTCTTGCCGGCACCTGGAGGAGCCTCCAACAGGGCGAAGCCGCGCTCATGCAGTGCTCCGAGCATGGCTGCCACGGCCGGCGCCTGGTAGTCGCGCAGCTGGATGACGTTTTGGGGCGGTGTCGCCGGCACGCTGACGCGGTCATCCTTGATGGAGTCGATGAGATACCGGGCGTACTGGGAGAATTTCACCAGGTAGCCCATGGGAAGCGTCAGCACATGGGTGCGTTCGTCGTAGCGACCCATCACGATGTGCCGCGGGATCGTGTACCCTTTGCGCCCCTGGCGCAACGCTTCCAGGTACTCCGGGTTGGGCAGGATGGTGTCGGCTCGCACCTGGTTGGCGATGGCCGGGTGATAGCGTCGAATCCGAGGCCAGTTGGCGATATGGATCCCGGTGTGCAGCACGATTTCCAAGCGAGGCACACTAACCCGCACGCGGAATCACCTCGCCATCGGCCCGGTTAAGCAGCCGTTCGATGATGCTCAGGAAGCGCTCGGTCGTGTTGACGCGCTCGATGTCTTGCTGAATGCGTGTGAGCTCACGCTTGATGTCGGAGATCTGGTCGGCGAAGTCGGAGCCGTATTCTAGGCGTTCGACCCGCCGCCATAGCTCATCGACGGCCCGGGCCAGAATGTCTATCTGCCGTTGAAGCAACTGGAGGTCAGGTGCCGGCTGCTCAGGCGGCAATTGCGCCTTGGGTGTCTCCTGTTTTGCGACGGTTTCCGGTCGTTCTTCGACCTGTGGAGTCGGTGCTGATATGACTTCCGGCGTTGGCGCTTCTTCGGGTGCGGGCGGTGCAGTCGGCGTCGAATTTACCGCCTTCGGCCGCGCGTATCGTCCGCCGCCGAGATACTGGGCCTGTCCTGTCAAAACCGCTTGCTTCAGATGGTGGACGACCGTGGTCGAGCTGATCCCCAGCCGTTGGGCGGCTTTAGCAATGGTGAGCTGCTCGTCAATGACGAGCCTCAGGACCTCGTTGCGGTCGATGCCTTTCGGGCGTCTCTGGGGTGTCTTACCTTTGAGCTTTTCTTCGAGCTGGGCCATGTACTCTGCCCCCAGTTCGCTGATATGGAACGTCCGGACCGGACCGCTGAGTGCCTCTTTATAAGCCTCGCCGCGGATGTCGGACATGATGGGGCTGTGGGCTTTGCCCCGGACGTTAACAGTCGTTGCGCGCTCGATCACGGCCATCACCTCAGAGGTCCTTAAACCGAGGCAGATAGATGACGTCCTCGCCTGGCCGCAGCCAGCCGGGATCAATGTCGGGGTTCATGCGGCGAATGACCTCAACGACGTGGCGAGTGTCGTACCGGTCGGACGGATAGAATTCCCGGGCGATTCCCCACAGTGTGTCTCCCACCCGCACCGTCACGACCAGCGGCGGCTCGGGCTCGCCGACAGTGATGGGCGTGTTGCGCCACTGTTCGTGAGCCTCCACCTGCCCCCTTGACCACCAACCAAACGCCCATGACAGGATCGACACGGCGATGAGCAGAATCACCGTCTCGGCAACCGTAAACATCGCATGGCGCCTTGGCTGCATGGCCGCCACCTCACTTCAGCCCGGCGTTCCGGTCGGCCCGGTCGGCGGCCGCACATAGGGCGATGACGAGGGCGCCCAGGAAGCCGCCGGCCCACATCCCGGCGAAAAATCCCGCCCAGAAACCGCTGATCATGCCGCGATCGCCTCCTGCGCCCGGGCGATGCGTGCTAACGCCTCGTCTCGAACCCGGTCGGGCAGGTTTTCCCGAGCGGAAATGTCTCGGATCATATCCGCTAGATCGAGCACCTTGGCGGTCTGCTCGCTGGCCAGAAGTTCAAGGAATTGCTCGCGGCGCCGCTCGGCTTCGGCCTGGGCGATGAGGTGGTCGCGGGACAGCACCTCGGCGCCCGGGCGAGCAGACTGCAAGGTGATGAGCTGGACATCGTAGTGCTCGAGGTCGGTTTCCAGTAGGGCCACCTGAACCGGGCGTTCAATCTCCTCTATGGCGGCCGACAGCCGGCAGAGGGCCCCGGGGTTGACGACGAGCGTGCGGCCTACACGATGGATGCCCGTGCCCAAGTGGTAGTGGCCGTTGATGAGCACATGGGGCATGTCGGGCTTGTCGCCCAGCCCGGCCAGGTCGCTAATGAGTGTGTGCCGGCTGGGCATGGGCCTGTCCACCAGCATGCCGTGGGTGATGTGGACCCGGATGTTGGCCGGCATCATCCGCAACTTGGGCGGAATGGCGTAGGTGGTGACGTCAGAATCGATGTCTGCGTCATAGCCGCGCCCCGTGATGGCCACCATTCCGTCGTCAAAGCCGTTTTCGGCGTTGCGCACGATGCCGAGCTGGAACAAGAACCCGAGCGGCGTCCGATAGAGGCTTTCCGGCGTGGCGCCAAATAAGTCATGGTTGCCGGCGACGGTGTAGATGGGCGCCGGTGCACGCTGGAGAAGGTTGATCAAGTCCGCCAGCGTGGAGTAGACGATGGTCGGGCTGTCAAACAGGTCGCCCGTCTGGATAATGGCGTTCACACAATGCTCCCGGGCGAGGTCCCAGCACTCCAGGAGCTTCATGGTCAAGGCTTCTTTGAGGTTGTCCCGGCGGGCAACCGGGTTGGTTGCCCGCCAGTGGACATCACCAATAATCAACGCTCGCCACGTCACAGCCTGGTCACCTCACTCACGCCGTTCCGGCGTTCAACGCGATAGGCCACGTCGGCCACGGCCGCCAGCTCCTCGTGGTGGGTGACCATGATGATCTGGCGACCGGTCCGCTGGGCGTAGGCCCGGAGAAACTCTCCTAAGGCCTGCCGGTGTTCGGCACTGACATGCTTACCAGGCTCGTCCAGCAGGATGGGGCCTCCTAGCCGGGGCCGCACGAGCTCCAGCAACGCCAGGCGCAGGGCCAGCGATACCACATCGCTGATGCCGCCGCCCCGGGCGTCCTCTGGGTCACCGCTGACTGTCTCGCCGCCTTCCATCGTGTCGACGACCCGCCAGCTGGCGGCCGTCTGGCCGGCCTGGTCGTTGAGGACGATCTCAAACCGCATGTCCCGACCGAATACAGCCTGCAGGGCGGCTGTGACCACCTGCTCGACATGCACCTTGACTCGCGCCCGGGCGAGTTCCGACGTTTTGGCGAACAGCAGCTGCACGGCTTCGAGGACTTGCAGCCGTTCGCGGAGTGCTTCCAGCTGCGATTCCGCTTGTCGCAGACTGCGCTGGAGTTGCTCCAGGGCGCCGGACTCGCGGTCGTACCGGGACTGCAGGGCCTGGATGTGGGCGTGCAGCTGAGCCAGTTCCATGGCCATCACCCCCGGTTGCGGCGCCGGGATGCCCGAGCCATCTTGCGGCGGGCCTTCCGGAGTGCCCGGTCGTTGCGTGGCTTCAGCCGGCCGGCGGCGTGCTTGGACGGCTTGACAGGTTTGACTGACCGCTTGCCGGTCAAGAATGTCAGCAATGCTCCGCGGAGGTTGGGCGGCACGGCCTACACCCCCCGAAGGAGCCGCTCTGCCTCGCCCAGCTTCTCCTCGATCTGGGCTTGGAGCCGCTCGATTTCGACCTGCAGGCTGTCCTCGGTCACACCGAGGCGCTCGAGCTCCGCCAGGGCCTCACGGCGCTGGGCCTCAAGCTGCTCCAGGGTCGCCTCGGCGCGAGCCTTGGTCTGCCGGGCCCGGTCGATCTGCTCGCGCAGGCTCTTGAGCCGGCTCTCAACGGCCGTCAGGTGGGTCGGCTGAGTCTGCTGGGTCATCATGCGCTTAGCACCTCCTGAATGCAGTTGTCGTTGATGGTGGAGCCGCACAACGGGCAACGCCCGAGCTCCCGCATGAGGTTGATGTAGGTCTCCTGGGCTTGCTGGACCGTCATCTGGGCAGTGGCGTATTCGCGTTTTGCTTGCTGGATGGACTGGCTGATGCGTATCAGGAAATCATGGTGCCGGCGGACCTGCTCAAACCTGGCGATGACGGCCGTGGCATCGGCAATGTGGCGGTCGGCCTCGTCGACGGCGGCCACTCTGGCAAGCGCGGTCTGCCACCGTTGCCGCTCGACCTCGATCTGTGTCAGTTTGGATCGCAGGGGAAGCAGCTGATTCCGGCGGGTCATGGCCGCCTCAGCCGACTTCAGAGCGGCTTCGGCGCCGTCGGTGTCGCCGAGCGCTTTAATCAGCGCCTGCTGGACGCCTATCCCACCCACAATCCGCAGGAGACGCTCCCGGATGCCCACCAGCCGTTGGCAGAAGTCGTGGTAGCCGGCAATCATGCCGGCCAGAGCGGCCGCACCCTCGATGTCGCCAAGGCTGGCGAGCTCGCGGGCGGCTTCCGCCTTGCGCAGCTGGATGACTTCCAGCCGGGTGCGCATCGCTTTGAGTGCCTGCAGGCGCTCCTGGGCGGCCTGAACGGCTGCGGCCACTTCCCGCAACTGCGCGATGGTGGCGGCCAGCCGCGGCAGGTGCTCGTACTGGGCCACCTGAGAGCGTAGGAGTTGCACCTCGCCCTCCAAGTGCCGAATCTCCTGGCGGGTGTGATAGATGTCGGTTCCTAGATCCCGGCTAGCCCGGTCAATGACTTCTGTGCCGGCGAGCAGCCCGAGGATGCGGGCTCGGTTGGTGCCGGAAATCGAGCTGCCGAGGAACGGAGCGTCCAGCTGGCCGGCTAAGTTGGCCAGAATGGTCTGATCACCCAAGCGGATGGGCCGGACACCAGTGACCTCCTGCACTTCGAGGGGCACATCCCGGCCGAAACCCTCGAGCAGCTGGCCGTTGACCACGTAGCGGTTGACGCTGGTGCTCCGCCGGCGGGCCACCGTGCCGCTTTCGGTTTCCAGGTTTACTTCAACGAAATCGCACCCGACTCGCCGAAAGTCATCCCCCTGCGGTTGGTTGTAGAGGGCCCACTTCAGGCCCCGCAGCACGGCGGATTTGCCAGAGTCCGAGGGCCCGGTGATAACCGTGAGCCCGCCGACTGGCGCCGGCTTAAGTGTGGAATCTACATGGCTCTGAAAGTTTCGCAGCTGAATGCGGGTGATAGCGCTCATGCCAACGCCACCTTTCGGTATTTCATGGCAGCTACGGCCGCCTCACAAATTGCGGCGGGTAACTCCGTGTCGGTCACGGTTACGAGGTAATCGCCATTCCGTTCTGAAAACCGGACCAGCCACACCAGGTGACCGTCAGCCAAGCCATTTTCGATGGTGACGCTGAAGCCGAGTTCAATCATTTTCTGAAGCACGAACCCGGCTGCGTGGAGGTCCCACGAGTAATCCGGGCACAACCAACGAGTCACACCATCGGAAACCCAGAGCCTAGGGGACGCGAGGTCGTCCGGCTGGCCATAGCGCTTACGCTTGACCCACTTGGTGTGTAGACCGAACACAATCTCCGCCACCCGCTGATCAAGCGCTCTGCGACGAGCCCACCTATCGCTCACGCTGCGCCCCTCCCCTGGCCCATGAACATGGCGATGTCTTCCAGCCGCTCCACCCGGCGGGCCCGCGGCAACGAATCAAGGAACGCCCGACCGTATGGCTTGGTACGAATCCGGGTGTCCAGGATGGCCACGACGCCGCGGTCCTGGCTGGTGCGGATGAGTCGGCCAAATCCCTGCTTCACTGCCAGGATGGCTTCGGGCAGGCTGATCTCGAAGAACGGGCTGCGGCCCTGCTGTTCGATCGCCTGCGCAATGGCTTTAGCAATCGGATCCGTTGGCACCGAAAAGGGCAGTTTGTCGATGATGACGCAGCTGAGCGCCTCGCCCTCGATGCTGATGCCTTCCCAAAAGGTCCTGGTGCCGAAGAGCACGGAATGAACGTCCTGCTTGAATTCCTCGACAAGCTGGCTCCTTGGTGCGTCGCCCTGCTTGAGCACCCGCCACGGCAGCCGGTGGGCGATGAGGTCGTAAACGATCTGCAAGCCCTTGTAGCTCGTGAAGAGCACGAAGGCTCGACCGTCCGTAAGCCGCAGGATCTCCTCGATGAGAGGGGCGATCCGCTCGTGGTACTCGGGGTTGCCGGCGGCGGCGTCCGGCACTTCACCCGGCCGGGGCACGTAGAGCATGCAGCGCTCCCGGTAATTGAACGGGCTGTCTACGATTAGCTCCAGCGCCTGGTCGATGCCCAGCCGGCTTCGCAGGTGATCGAAGCGGCCGGCGACGGCGATTGTGGCGGACGTGAGCACGGTAGGCACCTGGCTGAAGAGGTGCTGCCGCAGGATGGGTGACACGTCGATGGGCGTGATGTGCAAGGTGATTTTGTACTCGCCGCTGCGGTGCTGCGTCCGCTCGGCCCAGATCACGGTGTTATCGTTCGGAGTGCTGGACTCGGACTCGATCGCGGCCGTGACAAGTTCCCGGAACCGGATGGCCTGTTCGATGAGCTTGCGGGCTCGCTCTTGATCCTCTTCGGCCAGGGTCTCGGCCTGGTCGTCTATGGCCTTGCAGACTGCGGACAGCGCCTCCCGTAATTCGTCTAGCAAGACCCCGGGAACGTGCGGAACCGACTGCTTGTCCTCCTCCATGGCTTGAGCGATGGCGGAGAACAACGCGTCATTGGCCTGCTGGACCTTCTGCAGGTCGTCGGGATCGATGAGCAGCTTCAGCTGGCGGACATTCCGCAACCACGACGGCACCCAGAAGTTGGTCGCCTGCCGGCCGAGGGATTCTCTGGCAATGGCCTCTACGTGGTGGGCTTCGTCGAAGATGACCGCGGCCGGCTTCGGCAGCACCCCGCCGTATCCCCCGGTGGCAGCCTTAATCTGCAGATCGGCGAAAAAGAGATGGTGGTTGCAGATGACCACCTGGGCATTCTGAGCCCGGCGTTTCGCCTCGTAGTAGTGGCAGCTGTGGTAGTACGGGCACTTGCGGCCGGGGCACGTCTCATCGACGTTGATGCGGTTCCACTCCTGGGCGTCCGGCACGCCCGGGAAATCGGCTACGTCGCCTGTCTCAGTCACCCGGGCCCACTGGATGAGCTCGGAATCCTCCCCTAGGAGGCTTCCCTGCTGGAGTTCGTCATCCAGGCGAAGCTTGCAGAGATAGTTGCCCTTGCCTTTGGACAAGACTGCCTCGAACGGCCGGTCCAGGATGCGGCGCAGTGCCGGGATGTCGGTATGAACGTACTGCTCCTGCAGAGCGATGGTGCCTGTAGAGACGATGACCGGGCGGCCAGTGTCGAATGCGTGCTCAATCGCTGGGATGAGCACCATGAACGACTTGCCAGTGCCGGTTCCTGCCTCGATGCAGCTGTGCTGGCTGGAATCAAGCCCTTTGGCGACGACTAGGGCACCTTGAATCTGTGGTTCCCGCGGTTCGTACTTCGTCATGCGGGCGGGCATGACATGTCGGAACACCCGCTCGACCCGCTCCGCCAGAGTGGGACGGTCCTGCTCGTCCGGTTCCGGCTCAATAGTTGCCGGTACGTCTTCATTCCAGGGCACGAACGGGTTACTATCGTCGGCGCTGTCGCCAGTCGTCGCCGGCGGAACGACTTGGCCGTCAATGATGGCGATGGACTTGGGGATCCATACGTCCACGGTGATCTGGCCGAGGAGCCGGGCGACTTCTTCGGCAGGCAGGCTTTCGTACTGGCTGCGGTCAATCCCGAGCTTCTCCGCGCAGAAAGGGCCAATGCCAACAATCAAGGAAACGGGATGTGTGAGCTCGCGGCCGCAACGCGCACAGTGGCTCCGCTGGACTGCCGGGATGTGACCACGAAACCGGATGGCCTGTGCCGTTTCGGCTACAATTTCGCCCACCATTTCGGTGGTGCAGTCATTCTGCTGCGCCCACCACACGGGCACCCGAACCGTAACCTCAGACCTGGTTGCCGTTGCCACTAACATCTGCTTTGCACCTCCCTCGTCGGGCGGAGGCTCCAGTGCCCCCGCCCGTCGGCAAGCGGCTCATCAATAGGGGTCGTCGTTGGTGGCGCCAGTGTCGCCTGCGGTGTCGTCGAAGGAGAAGTCGCCCGCGTCCTGCTCGACAACGATGGTCTGACCGGCGAGCGAGTTGCGGAGCTCCAGCATGTGCTGCAGCTCTTCCGGCGTCATGTCGCGGGCCCGGTTCACGTCGAACACGAAGAACGTACCTTTGTTGTTCTGTTGCTTGCGCGCCTCGAGGGTGAACACGCTGCCCCGCCGGGCGTAGGCCTTGAGCATGTAGTTGAGCTTCTTGGCCGCTTTGACCGACGTCTTGGCCAAGATGAGCGCCACCGGCAGCGGCTCGTGACCGGGCAGGAACACGACGTACTGATAGCCCCGGGTGCACTTTGGCGGTTCGTGGGTCCACTGGGCGAATGGGCACTTGGCGCACTCGCCGCCCGGGTCGCCAACGCCGATTCGATCATCGGGGCTGAAGCACACTCTGACCCGCTCCTCGAACCGGGAGCGGACAACGGACACCATGACGGGTATGAACTCCAGCGGCTGGGGGTAAACCTCGCCGGTAATGGAATGCACCAGCTCGCCCGGGCGCCGCTCGCCCGAGGTCACGTCGTCACTCATCGCCTGGGTCAAACGGATGTACGGCAACGTGATGTCATGGGAACCAAGCGTGTCTAGCCCAGCGACCAGGGGCCCGTGTTCGGGCCGTGCCAAAGCGTTGTTGGTGGTCTGCGTGACCAGTTCAGACATCAGTGGTCACCTCCGATGAGATTGAGACGGGCTGCTTGGAGGTTCACGAGCGACCGGGCGGCCGAAAAGCGGTTACACAACAGATCGAGGTCAGCCTGAGCAGCAGCGAGGGTCGCTTCGGCCTCGGCCAGTTGGCGTGCGGCCGCCTGGTACTCCTCGTTGGCCGCTTTGCGCCGGGCGAGCTCGGCTTTGCGTGCTGCCTCGTTGCTGAACGCCGGTTTGCCGGTGCGTGGGTCGACGGCTGCGCTGATTTCGGACATCAGCGCAGCTTCCATCAGCTCCAGGACCTCGCGGGCCTCGTCGACGGTCTGCCGGGCAGCTTGGACAGCCGCCTGCTGGCGCCGGATCTCGTCGGGCAGCTGTTGTACCTGCTCGATGAGCTGGGGGATGCCAAGGTCGGCCTCGATGAACCTGGCCGCTGCCAGCGCCATCTCGGTATGATAGCGAGTTGCGTTGTCGGGGCCGGCCACTTGACCGTGCGAAACATTCGTGTGCAACAGACACACCTCCCCTTGTAGAAACGAACCGTTAACGTACGCCTCGACGGCATGACGCAACAGCTGGCTCGAGCGGGATTGTCTTGCGGCCGGCGGCAGTTGTGGCTACAATGGAGGTGCGACGGCTATGCCTATCCGCGGCCGGCGCATCCATCAGGGGTGAAGGCCGCCCCAGTCGAGGGGCGGCCGCTTCATTGTCCCGCTTGGCGTCATCCAGCCCGAGAGCCTCACGGGCGGCAACGAGGACCGCCGGATCGTACTGGCTGAGCCGGCGCTGCCGGGCTGCTCGCTTGCGGTTGTCGCGCGTCACAATGCACGCCTCCCTTCGTAAACGACATCTCGCACGGGCGCCTCAATGCCGTGATAGGCGAGCCACGAAGCAATCTGCTCACCCGTGATACGCCAGCTGTTGCCCCAGTGAGAGATGAATTGGTCTTTGAACTCGTGGTGCAACCTAATCGCGACCGGCTGCTCCATGTGCACCCAGTTGGACGAGTGGAGGTAGCGCTCCACCGCGTCCTCCTCGCCCAGGTAGTGGGCCAGGATGGACAGCGCCAAGTCTGCCGGCCCTGACCCGGCATATCCCCACTCCATTCCGGTGGGGCTGTGGCAGACGATGTGCTTGAGCGCCGTTGGATGTGCTTGAGCGTCGTTGACGGTCACCGCGATCGTCGACTCGCCGCCGTCGGCCTGGGTCAGCTGCCACGCCGCCTCGTAGCCGGCGCAGACGGGCCCGATGCCCCGCTGGATGGACTCCGGGTCCCGCAGCGGCCGGCCGCACCGGCGGCAAGTGAATGCGGCGGTCTGCACGTTCACGCCGTTACCCTCCCTTGGCCACCCTCCAGCCAGGCCAGAAAGGCCCGCTTGTGGATGCGGACCAGCCGGCCTACCTTGATGGCTGGGATCTCGCCGGCCCGGCAGAGGGCGTAGACGTGGTTGGTGGTGCACTGGAGCACGGCAGCGGCCTGTTCAGCGGTGATGACGTCCGGCAGCTCATCCAGCCGGGGCGGCTGCATTTTGGTGCTGTTGGTTGCGGTTGTCATTGCCAAGCCTCCAGTGGTCTGGTAGACTGGAGGCAACGGCACTCGCAGCGATCCCCGAGAGCAAGTGCCATTGCCTCAGATTGCGGCGGCCGCCCTGTTGCCGGCAGGGTGGCCGCTTCGCGTCACGTACCCCTGTTCCCGCAGCCTGGCCGCCAGGGCGAAGGCCATTTCCGACGCACCAAGCCCGTAGCTCTGGCAGAGCCGCGCGATGGTTTCCTTGCACGCCGACGAGAGCTCCAGCAAGGCTAGAGCGACATCCATGGCCGATTCCCGCATGTTGTCATCAGGTGGAGCGATGAGGATGGCGTGTGCGGCCGCCAGGGTGGCTTGCGCTTCGGCGATCTCCTTGCCGACGCACAGGGCGGCTCCCGCCCGGCCGCCGTCGACCGCGTCTAGAGTCACACCCAGGACGCCGCCGGAAGCGTAGCGCGCTACCGCCAAGCAGAACGTGAAGTCGTCCAGCACCATCACGGCCCGCTGCAGTTGGTGGCGGGTCATCGGTTTGGCGCCATGGATCCACTTGGAAACCAGGGTGCTGTCCACCGGCATCTGGCGGGCGAATTCCCGGTTTGTCCACCGCCTGCGCGCAATCGCGGCTGCCAACTCCTGACCAAGCTCAACGTCCGTCATCATCGGCATCGTGTCACCCTCCCTTCTCTGGTGGTTTGGTCAACCGGACCAAACCGGTCCGGCTGATATTGACCTCGGCGCCGTGATAGGTTGACGCCGGAGGTGGAAAGCCGTGTACTCACTAAGCCGTCTGCACAACATCAGCCTGAGCCTCAGCAGCGTCCAGAGCGTCGTACAACTCCGCAACCGACCACCGTAGTACTTGAGCCATCCGCTGGGCCGTCCGGAACCGCGGGCGTCGCTCGTTCCGCTCGACCTTGATCCACATACTGTAGCTCACGCCAGAGCGTACGCACGCTTCCTCGACGCTGAGTTTGAGCGCTTCCCGCCGCTGGCGGATCGGATTCACCTGTTCCAACCCTCCCTTCGGGCGGGGTTGCACTTCATGTGCAACGTGTACCTTCATTATTGCACTGTATGTGCTGTACGTCAAGTGCAGTCATTGCACTTCCGTTCGCTGGATTGTGTTGCACCAGATGTGCAATACTGAGGACACTCCGGACGTTGGCAGGTGAGGGCCGTGACACTGGGAGAGCGGTTGCGCATGCTGCGCCAGAAGAAGAGCAAGAGCATTGAGGAAGCGGCCCATGACTTGGAGATCTCTTTCTCCTTGTTAGCGATGTATGAGCGGGATGAAAGGGTACCGCCGACGCACCGGCTGATGCGGATGGCGGAGTACTATGGCACAACAGTGGCGTTCTTGCTTGGGGAGGTTGATGTGCCGGATCCAGAAGCTCTACAACTAGTTGCACTGCATTACAGTCCTCGTCGCGATAATCCAGGTGCCCCCTTACCTGAACATGTGCGTCGTCGCATCAGAGAAATTCAAGACGAGCTTGGCCGGCTAGCTGACGAGATCGAAGACAAACAGGATTAAGCCAAAAGAGCCCCCCATCGTCGACCCCTGAATACTCCATCCACGGAGGGAGCATTTTGCTAGACCTATTGCACCTCTGCGAACGCGAAGGAATCCGTGTCTTCTGGCGCAGATTGGACGAGGAAGGCAACTTGCTGGGGATGTACTTTAGAAGCCCTCGTCGGCACCGGCCGATCATCGCCCTGGATGTGAGCCTGATAAATCGGGTCAAGCTAGCACGGTGTGTGCTGGCAGAAGAAATCGGGCATTACTGGTGCTCACCCACGGTTGATCATGTGAATGTCGGCGAGAGCGCTGGGCTCGAGATGCAGGCGTTGTGGCGGGACGAACATCGAGCGCTGCGAATGGCCGCCAATCTGCTGATACCGACGGAGGCGTTGGCTGATGCGGTCAGGCGCGGTATTACTTCGGCCGATGAATTATCGGAGCATTTTCTTGTGGAAGAATGGATGGTCTGGCGCAAACTGCGTGTTTTGCAAGAGGACTTGCGGGAGCAATGGCGGTTCCGAGTCAGGACGGCAGACATTCTGTCGCCTCTGTTAGCCGCTACTGAATGGGGCGAGGCCGTCTCCTAAATGACAAGGAGGGATAACATGCGGTGGATGGCGTCTGCGTTGGTTTTCGCTCTGGTGGCTATGGTCGCCACTCCAGGGCTCGCTCAAGGGATTCAGGCTGACCGGATCGAGAACATCCTCACGAGAATGGAAGAGCTGGAGATGTTCGGAGGCTCACTCAGCCGCATAGCGGACGAGGTTGTCCCCATGTATGCGCCAGAGGTGGGTGTGTTTTTCTACGTGGGAACCAACTGGATGACCTCGGCCCAGGACGTCGACAGGGCAATCCGTCGAGCTTTGCGGTTGTTCTTGCCGTCGCTTGAGAGCTTCCGTGA
Source organism: Firmicutes bacterium ZCTH02-B6 (assembly GCA_002159155.1). Taxonomy (GTDB): domain Bacteria; phylum Bacillota; class Limnochordia; order Limnochordales; family ZCTH02-B6; genus ZCTH02-B6. The sequence goes on along the minus strand of LZRQ01000037.1, from coordinate 2,501 downwards.
TGACGAACGGGTGACAGTCATTGCTCAGCCGTCCTTCGGCGGTGGCTGGCAGCTCGTGTACATCCTCCAAAAGAACCACTACGATCAACCAGAACAGTGGATCACGTACTACAACGAGTGGGGCCCTGCTTGGTAAAGGAGCGTGGATGACCGTGGCCCGGCGCCCTCGCGGTCACGTAGAGAAACGTGGCGAGGACACGTACCGCATATGGATCCCAATCGGCAAGACGCCCGACGGCAAGCCGAAGCACTACAAGGAAACGTTTCACGGCTCCGAGGAGGAAGCTTATAAGCGTAGGGACGCCCTGCTTGTCATGATGGACACAAATCGGTTAGCCAACTCCGGCGCCATGACCTATGGTCAATACCTGCGGACGTGGTTAGAGACGTACGTAGATACCCAGACGCAGCCGTCGACAGCTGAAATGTACCGGCGTCATGCCGAAAAACGCATCATCCCAGCCATTGGGGACATTCGTCTGAGCCAGCTGTCATCGCTGCACATTAAGCAGTTTTACGCATCCATTCAGAAGGACGGTGCTCGTCTGGATGGCGCAAAGGGTGGCTTAAGTCCCAGCACGCTGCACAAGGTGCATGTAACCGTCCATCAGTCCTTGGAACACGCGGTGCAGGACAAGCTGATCCCCTACAACCCGGCGGCGGGCATCAAACTGCCGCAGGTTAGACGCCCAAAGAAGCGCCTGTGGTCCTGGGACGAGCTGCAACAGTTCATGGCAGTTGTGCGGGAACATCCTCAACGGGCCCTGATCATCACCTTGGCTTACACAGGGATGCGCATCAGCGAGGCACTGGCGCTACGATGGGACGACATCGACTTTCAGGGCATGCGGATACGAGTGGATGAATCATTGCACCGGGCGGGCCCGAATGCTCAGTTTACCCCCGGCAAGAATCACAAGACCCGTACTATCCCCATGGATGAGGAGCTCGCCCGGGTGCTGCGTGAGCACGGGCTGGCCCAGCACATGACGAGGCAACATATGGGATCGGACTGGAATCCATGGCAACTGGTCTTCCCCAACGAACGCGGGAACCCCATCCACCGGCAGAACTTCTACCGGCGGGTCTGGGTGCCGCTCATTGAGGAGACGAACCGCAGAGCGAAGGCCGCTGGACTGCCGGAAGTACGCTATATCAACGTTCATGGTTTGCGGCACACATTTGCGACGTTCCTACTGTCAAATGGTGCTGACCCAAAGGCAGTGTCCGAAATGCTGGGACATCACAGCGTTGCGTTCACCATGGATGAGTATCACAGCCCGGACGAGTCAGTTCACCGGCAGGCAATCAGCCTATTCTCTCGAGCTCGCCACACTGCACGATAATAGACGATGTTACACGGTACTAGCGACCCGAAAGACGTGGTTCATTCCCATTTCATTCCCGTGGCTGGCCGCCAAAAAACCAACGGCCCTTCGGAAATCCGCTTCCGAAGGGCCTTTCCGTTGGTGCCGAGAGCCGGAATCGAACCGGCGACACCGGGATTTTCAGTCCCGTGCTCTACCAACTGAGCTATCTCGGCAAATAAAATGGCGGAACCGACGGGATTCGAACCCGCGATCTCCGGCGTGACAGGCCGGCGTGTTAAACCCCTACACCACGGCTCCGCAATCTGCTTGGCGGTGAACCGCCTCAGCAACAGCTATACTAGCACAGCCCCTTGCCCCTGTCAAGCGCTCTGCAAGCCTTGGTCTGAGTCAAGCCCTCTGGGGCACGAAGCCGGTCCGAGGTGTGTCAGCCAGTAGCGCCAGAGATGACCCGGTGCATCAGGCGGGATAGCCCGCCCGACCGGGTGCGGCCTGCCTCGGTGATGGGTACGTGAGCCTGCCGCAGGACACCGACTCCTTCGGCCACCACCCGTTCTACCAGACGAACCGCTTCTTGCTTGACTTCTGCCAGAGAGGCCTTGGTGCGGATGAGAAACGCCTCGATCCTTTGCATCACGTGCTTAAGGCGCTCCGTGTTCCGCCAGCACAATACCTCCATGATGGCCGCCAACCCGTGCCGGCTCCAGCTCCGGCCCCGGTGCTTCACCCGGTCCGCAAAGGTGTCCACCTGGCTTTCCGCCGCACCCAGGCCCCGAAAACCTTCGGTCGCGATGCCTTGTGCCCTCAGGCGATGGCGATAGTCCACCACGGCTTCCGGCATGTCCTTCAGGTCCTTCAACATCGCCCGGCAGCGCTGCCGCTTCTTTGGGTCGTGCAACTGGGCATACGCTTCCGCCATCCTGGCGATGAAGGCGGCACCCGTGACGTCCGCTTCCCGGGCCGCAACCAACTCTCTCATCACGGGGCTGTCATGGCCAAAGATGTCCCGCAGCTCTCGCATGAGGTGAAACGTGTCGACCTGGTAAATCGCCTTCGGGAAGTACTTCACGCCTTGCCGGACCCACTCCGCCCGGTCGCCGTTGATGACCACCACGGTGTTCTCGTCGACATCATACAGCGAGTACACGAACCGGCTCGCCAGCTCCCAGAAAT
>LZRQ01000036.1 GCA_002159155.1 Firmicutes bacterium ZCTH02-B6 | reverse complement strand
ACAACCGGCGAATCCATAGTTCCCTGGGATACCGGACTCCGAAGGAGTATCACGAAGCGATCCTGAGAAAAACGGTGACTCCTACCCCGATCAAGCTATAACTGTCCAAAGATCGGGGGCCAACGCGCCAGCTTCGCGTAGACCGCGTCGTCCACCACGGCAACCGGAGTCAAGCCGATGGCCCCATTGATCAGTCGCCCGGAAAGGTCAGGCACAATACTCACAGCCAGCGTTTCGCCCCCCACTGACAGCACGGCTTCCGCCCGGACTTGCGGAGCCGGCGTGCGCTGTCCAAAGGGATATACCACGATCGCCTCGTGGGGCCCGGCGAGAGCCGCCGGCTCGCCCTGGGGGCGCTGCAGGGAGCGATAAACGGAATTGGCCACGACATACATCGCCTTGTTGTCCACGGACGCCTTGAGCAGCGTCGCGGCGACCTCCCTCAGGTCTGAGACGCCATGCCGCTCCAGTGCGGCCCGCACCGCGGACGCAGCGGGATCGCCCGGCCCGACGGTCAACTGAATAGGATGCGGATTGGCGTTCAGCGCGTCCTCGGCCACCACCACGTACAGCGAGTAGATGGTCCCCACGGCGCTCAGGATAACGGCAATCAAAAGCGATACCGCGGACAGGACCCGGTAATTGTCCTGGAGCTTAAACAGGAGCTGGCTCACCACAAGGAATGGCTTCGGACGCATGTACAGCTGCTCCCGCCTCCGGAGCCCGGTCAAGGCAGCGATGAATCCTTCCCGGAACAGGAGGTACGTGCCGATCGATACGATGACCGTCACCGGCACGACGCCCGCGATGACGGCGTTGGGCGACGGTGCACTGGCCCATGCGTATCCCGCGACGACGAGGCACAAACCCGCCGCCGCCTTAAGGAAACTAAATCTCGGCGACTCCTTGGGCTGCCTCCGGGCCTGGATGAGCTGGATCACGCTGCGCCGCAGCACCTCCCGCAGCCCGAGCAGCGAAACAACCGCAAAAAACGCGCCGAAAACAGCCAGCGTCTTGGTCCAGACAGGAGTCCCCGCATAAAGCGGCAGCTCCTGCGGCAGGTGCAACACAGCGCTAATAGCCATGAAGAAGAGCTTAAGGAACAGCAACCCAGCGCCCAAACCCACTGCCAACGCCGTCGCCGCCACGACCAGATTTTCCCACAGGATCATGCGCACCAGCTGGCCGCGGCTGAACCCCAACAGCGTCAACAGACCGAACTCCTTCATCCGGTACCGGACGAACGCGGCTCCAGAATAAAGGAGGAAAAGGAGCGTGAAAACGGCGATCACAAAGGCGGCGGCGTTGGCCACCTCGGGAACAAACTCCGCGCCCGGAAACCCGCCCCTGAGCGCCGGATGATGGGTAAGAGCGGCGTAAAGGAAGTAGATGGCCACCGAAAAGGCGGCGCTGCCCAGGTAAGCCAGGTAGCGACCGCGGCTGCGCCAGACATTCTTAAAGGCGAGACGGCGCAAGTTCACCGCTCTCACCCCCGATCAGGGACAGCGCGTCCAAGATGCGCTGGAAAAACAGCTGGCGGCTCTCGCCCCGGTGGAGCTCACTGTGGCGCTGGCCGTCACGGATAAACACAATCCGCCGGCAAAAGCTGGCGGCAAACGGGTCGTGGGTAACCATGACGATGGTGGTGCCCCGGGTTTCGTTGAGGTGAGCAAAGGTTTCCATAAGCCCCCGGGCGGCTTTGGAATCCAGATTCCCCGTCGGTTCGTCGGCCAACAGCACCACCGGTTCATGCACGATGGCCCGGGCAGCGGCCGCCCGCTGCTGCTGCCCTCCGGAAACCTCGTACGGGTACTTTTCCAGAATACCCTCGATGCCCAGTTCGGCTGCGACCCGTCGCACCGCGTCCTTGATGTCCCGTGGATCGCGCTCGTCCAGCACTAGGGGCAAGGCGATGTTTTCGGCGATGGTCAAGGTGTCCAGTAAATTGAAGTCCTGAAACACGAACCCGAGCTTGCGGCGGCGAAACAACGCCAGCTGGCTCCCTCTGAGCCTGGTCGTCTCCACCCCATCGACCCTCACCTTGCCCGCGGTCGGCTGGTCGATGGTCGCCAGCAGGTTGAGCAATGTGGTTTTGCCGCTACCCGACGGTCCCATAATCCCGACGAACTCGCCTTGCTGGACCGTCAGGGAAAAGTTAGAGAGCGCTTTCGTGGCAACGTGGCCGTGGCTCGTATACACCTTTGTCAAGCCCTCGGCCTCAAGCACGGTCATTGGGCTGTCCCCTCCTCTGTCCGCGTGGTGCAGCCCCAGTGTAGCCCGTCGGCCCGAGGGCCTGCCATTGACTCTCCTTACAGCTACCGCCACCCACCTTACAAATCCGTCACCTTTCCCCATCCAGCGCAGGGGCTAGCCCCGCGTGCAACGTCGGGTCCGGCGCAAAGTGCAGCCTGACGCACGTCCCTTGGCCCGGTATGGAAGCTATGGTGATCCGGTGGCCCAGCCGCCTGCACACCTCTCGCGCCAGGTAAAGGCCCATACCCGTCGCCCGGGGATGCAGGCGCCCGTTGGCCCCGGTGAAGAAAGGCTCAAATACCCGCCCAAGATCCTCCGCTGGGATGCCGACACCATCGTCGGCGACCTCCAAAACCGTCTCGTCGCCTTCCTGCCTGAAACCGACGCGCACCCGCCCGTCCCTGTCGGGCCGGGCCGCGTACTTGATGGCATTGCTGATGATCTGCTGCAGCACCAGCCGCAGCCACTTGGCGTCCGTCCCCACTCGGAGCCGCTCCGGCGAAAGCACGGCAGGATCCGGTTCGTCGAGCCGCGGGTAGACGCGGTGGGCGATAAACGCCCGGCGATTGTCGTTGATGACCCCGCGGGCAAGCGCGACGAGATCTACCGTCTCCGGTTTCAGATCCGCGGCGAAGTCGTCCAAGCGGTTGACGTTGAGCAACATCACGAGCTGTGCGTCCAGGTGCGAGGCTTCCTCGGCGATGCTCGCGAGGATGGCGGTGAGCTCGGCTTCCGCTGGCAGCCGGGCAGCCTTTTGCAGCTCGAGGCCGATGACGGAAACCGGCGTCTTCATATGATGCGCCCACTGGCTGATCATGGCCACTCGCGCCGCGCCTCGCTCCCGTTCCCGGGCCAGCTCGCTCTGGAGCCTGCCGTTGAAGAGCTGCCAAGCGTCGAACACAATCCGCTGCTCGAGGCTGGCCGGTTCGGGCAAGGCGGCCGCGGCAGCCAATCCCTCGGCGCGGGCTGCCGCTTCGAGGCGCCTGTAAAACCGCCGAGATCGTTGGAAATCGTGCAGGAGAAAAAGCGCCAAGATGGCCGCACCCAAAATCAGCAGGTACACGACGTTGACATAGCGCAAGGACGCGCCCGAAAGGCGCAGGTCCAACTGCACGAGGACGATGCACAAAAGGCCAAAGGCGGCGTAACTCGCGATGTAGGCGGCGCGATCCCGCAGGAACGCTCCCAGCTTCACCCGCGTCCCCTCTTTCTCGGTTTCCCGCGGGCCAGGCGCCTGAGCACATCCACACCCCCGTCGCGACGGGCGTGTTAGTCGGCCACCACGAGGCGATATCCCTGGCCACGTTTGGTTTCGACGGCGTCTTCAAGCCCCAGCTCGCCCAGGCGCCGCCGCAGGCGGGCCACATTGACGTTGAGGGTGTTGTCGTCGACAAAATCCACGTCGTCCCAGAGTGCCTCCAACAGTTCCTCTCGGGAAACGACGTGCCCGTGGCGCCGCATGAGGTGCTCCAGGAGGCGCGCCTCTTTCGGGGAGAGCTCGACTTCCTTTCCCTGGAAGCTGGCGCGGTTGTCGCTTTTGCGCAGCCAAAGCCCGCCGGCCCAGATGACATCGGTTTCCAGGCCCAGGGCATACTCGCCGTAGGCGCGCCGGATGACGCTCTGGATCTTGGCCATACACAGCTCCAGGTCAAACGGTTTCGTAATGAAGTCGTCGCCGCCGTTTTCCAGTGCACGCACCTGATCAAAGGCGCTGTCGCGAGCGGAGATAAAGATGATGGGCACCCGGGACATTTGGCGGATCTGGCGGCACCAGTAGAAACCGTCGTAACGGGGCAAGTTGATGTCCAGGAGGACCAGGTCGGGCCGGTGGGCGGCGAATTCCTCCCGCACCTTGCCGAAATCCGCCGCCTGCACCACGTCATACCCAAACCGCTCGAGCTCGGCGGCGAGGATGGAGGCTAGTTTATCGTCGTCTTCAACAATCATGACGCGGTATGGAGGGCGCGACAACGGGGTTCACTCCCTTGCCCCTCCATTTTACCGCACGGCTCGGAGCGCGGCAGGGCCTGTGGGTATAGCAGCAAAGGGCCCAACGCCGCATAGTTGGAAGGTCGGCTCAAGGGTCCCGCGGCGTGGTACCATCACCGGGCAAGTCCCGGCCGCGCGCCTTTCGCAGCTGGACAAAGAGTTCTCCCGCCGTGTTGAGCTGCGCGTAAAAGACCTCGCGTGCCCGGCCAATGCCGCGGCGGCGGAGCTCTTCGTTGAGCCACGCCCGGTCGAGGCCAGCCGCCGCCAAGGCCTCGTCGTTGATGACGCCGTCCTTGATGACGGGTAGCGGCAATCCCTCGTAGCGGGTGGAGACGCCCAAGTCGGCCGGGGTCACCGGCCGGCACTGGGACTTCCGGATCACGCTGAGGGAGCCGTTGGGTTCCAGGATGGCCACTTCGACGTCGGTGATGTCGGCCACATCCTTGGACCGCAGGCTTTCCAACAGGTCGTCGATGCAGAACCGCACGGAGCGCAGCTCTTCCTCTACGAGCCGGCCGTCGCGGATGACGATGCTTGGCCGGCCCGTCACGACGTCCCGCACCCGTTGGCTCTTGAGGGTGAGCCAAGACAAGGCGAGCTCCGCGAACACAATGGTGGCCAGCGGCACTAGGCCGTTCCATACAGGCCGCTGGGGTTCGGCGATGGGCAGCACCGCAACTTCCGCGATGAGGATGGCGACCACAAAGTCAAAGGGCGACACGTGCCCCATTTCCCGCTTGCCCGTCAGCCGGACGACCACCAGCAGCGCCACGTACACCAGCAGCGTACGGAGAATGAGAACGCCGAACACGCCGGCCTAGTACCGCCACCGCTCCTCGTCGCCGCGGCGATACACGTTGTCGCGGCCATGGCCACGGAAGGCGTCGTCGCCGCTGAAATAGTAGTTGTCGTCGGCATCGTACAGGTCGTCCGTCAAGTAAACGTCGACATCGTCCGGGCTGTCGATGCCCACGAGCGTCTCGTCACCGGTCAGCGACCGGGACAGCAACTCGGCGTCGTCGGGATTGTCGATGCCAAGCAGCCGTCGGCGGCGGAATCCACGCGGGCGCACCCGCCTCACCTCCGGTTGTAGCGTGTCCCAAGAGGCGCTTGATCTTTCGCGGCGGCTGGCATATACTAAGTTGTGCTGGTGCGGATGCCTGAGAGCGTGCGGATGTAGCTCAGTGGTAGAGCATCGGCTTCCCAAGCCGAGGGCCGCGGGTTCGAATCCCGTCATCCGCTCCACTTTTGTTGTGCTGGCGTAGCTCAGTCGGTAGAGCGACGCACTCGTAATGCGTAGGTCACCGGTTCGAGCCCGGTCGCCAGCTCCAGTAAAAAGGCCCTTCGGAAGCAGATTTCCGAAGGGCCTTCCTTGTGCCCTGTCCGGCAGCCCAAGCCCACCCCGTTTTGCCGGACATCTGCCGGACTATCCCGCCCTTTTTGCGCCCTCTCTTTCGCACGCGCTATACTTGGATCGACCACGGCGCTGGATGGGCGTCCGCGGTGCAGCGACGCCGCGCGCTTCCGGCCGAAAGGAGGGCCGCCCTTGAGCGAGACGACCAACGCGCCGGCGCCGAAGCGCGTCCTCGTCGTCGACGACGAAGAGAGCATTTTGGAACTGGTCGAATACCACCTGCGGCGGGCCGGATTTGACGTGATGCTGGCCACCACCGGCGTGGAAGGATATCGGCTGGCCACCGAGTCCAAACCCGACCTGGTCGTCCTCGACTTGATGCTGCCGGACATGGACGGGTTTGAAGTGTGCCGGCGCATCCGGCGCAAAAGCGACGTGCCCGTCATCATGCTCACGGCCCGGGCCGACGACGTGGACAAAATTGTCGGGTTGGAAATCGGCGCCGACGACTACGTGACAAAGCCTTTCAACCCGCGGGAGCTAGTGGCCCGGGTGCGGGCGCTGCTGCGCCGCTTGGGACAGGCTGCGGAAAGCGAAAGCCAGACGGAGCAAATTCAGTTCGGCGACCTGGCCGTGGACCTAGTGCGCAAAGACGTCCGCCTTCGGGGGCAAGAGGTTCAGCTGTCGCCCACGGAGTTCGCCTTGCTGTCGGTGTTCGTGCAAGAGCCCGGTCGGGTATGGGCCCGGGACGAGCTGCTGGACAAAGTGTGGGGCGAAGATTTCGTGGGTGATCCTCGAGTGGTGGACGTGTACGTGCGATACTTGCGGGAAAAGCTGGGCGACAGCGCCGCCGCCCCCCTCTGGATCGAGACGGTGCGCGGCATGGGCTACCGTTGGCGCGGCGGTGAGACCCCGTCGTGATGGACGCTCTCATTTTGCGCACCATCCTCGAGCTGTCGGACGACATGTTCATTTTGCTCGCCGGCGACGGCACCATCCGCTGGGTAAGCCCCCAGCTGGCTCGCATGCGCCGCGTCGACGCCCGTAGCGTCGTCGGGCGGGACCTGAGCGCGGTCTTGCCGGATCCGCATCTGCAAGAAGCGGTGGACCAAGCCATCGCCGCAGGCAAGTCGCAGCAGGTGTCGGTGAAGCTGAATCCGGACGAGGTGGAGCTGGCGGCCCGCATCGTGCCCATCGCGCCGTCGCCGGACGAAGACGTGCAAGCGGTCGTCATCGCGATGTCGCAGCTGGAGCTGGTGAAGCAGCTGCAGACGATGCGGCGGGAATTCGTGGCCAACGTGTCCCACGAGCTGCGCAGCCCGCTAACTTCCATCCTCGGCTACGCAGAGACGCTGCTGTACGATCCGCCGGAAGATGAAGAGCAGAAGACGCGCTTTCTCGTGGCCGTCGTGCGGGAAGCGCAGCGCATGCAGCGCCTGGTAGAAGACATGCTGAACTTGTCCCGGATCGAGTCGGGCCAGGCGTCGCCGCAATTTGTGGGGGCGAACTTGCACAACATCGTCGGTCGCGTCTTGACGCAACTGAAAGGTCAAGCCGATCAGGCCCGCGTCAAGCTGAGCAACGAAGTGCCGCCGGAGCTACGCCTGGAGTGCGATCCGGTCCAGATTGAGCAAGTGGTGTACAACCTGGTCAGCAACGGCATCCAGTACACGCCGGCGGGAGGCAGCGTCACCGTGTCCGGATGGGCTGAAGCCGACAAAGTGGCGCTGCGGGTCACCGACACCGGCATCGGCATCCCCCCGGCCGACCTGCCGCGCATTTTCGAGCGCTTCTACCGTGTGGACAAAGCGCGCTCCCGCGCCACCGGCGCCACGGGGCTGGGCTTGGCCATCGTTAAGCACATCGTGGACGCCCACCGCGGCAAAGTGTCGGTGGAGAGCGAACCCGGCCACGGATCGTCCTTCACGGTAGAGCTGCCCGCCGTACAACGGGGTCGATCGTAAGTACTGTCTGTTCGAGACGCCGCAAATCGAGGGTGCGGCAAGTTCGACTTCCGCCAGTATCCTCGCGTCGTCAAAGTGTACCGGGAGCGCTAAGAGGTCCCCCGGCCTCCCTCGTGCCCTTCACGCGATAAAACGCGCACCGAGCAGGGCGCTTTTTTAACATCGTTCTAACGCTCCTCTAACAAAACGTTAATGCGCATCTAACCCATCCAACGAGCCCGTTCTCTACGCTGGAAGTGGCTGCAGCCGAATTTGCTCCACGAGCCGACCAAAAGGTCGGTTGACACGAAAGGGGTCCAGCTTATGTTCAGCAGCGTGCTGACGAAACGATGGGTCAAGCAGACCTTGCTGGCTGCGTTGTCGCTTGTCGTTGTCTCCGGCGTGTTCACGCGCTCCGCTTCCGCTCAGCAGCTCCAGCTGACGGGCGCCGGCGCTTCGTTCCCGTACCCGATTTACTCGAAGTGGTTTGACGAATACTACAAGCTCACCGGCGTGCAGATCAACTATCAGTCCATCGGCAGCGGCGGCGGCGTGCGGCAGACGCTGGCTCGCACCGTCGACTTCGGAGCTTCCGACGCTCCGATGACCGACGAGGAGCTGGCCCAGGCCGAGCGCCCAGTCGTGCACATTCCGACCGTTATCGGTGCGGTCTCCATCGTCTACAACATCCCCGGCATCGGCTCGGGTCTGAAGCTGACGCCGGACGTCTTGGCCGACATCTTCCTCGGCGAAGTCACCCACTGGAACGACCCGCGCATTCAAGAAGTCAACCCCGACCTGCGGCTGCCCAACTTGGCCATCGCAGTAGCCCGCCGGGCCGACGCCAGCGGCACCACGTTCACGTTCAGCGACTACCTGAGCACCGTATCCGAAAAGTGGGAAAGCACCGTCGGCCGCGGCCGCTCGCTCAACTGGCCCACGGGCCTTGGCGCTCGCGGCAACGAAGGCGTCGCGGGTCTCGTGCGGCAGCTGCCAGGCGCCATCGGCTACGTCGAGCAAGCCTACGCCGCGCAGAACAACTTGGCGCAAGCGGCTTTGCGCAACAAAGACGGCAACTTCGTCATGCCTTCCCTGGAGGGCGCCAGCTTGACCGCCGCAGGCGTTGACATGCCTGCCGACTACCGGGTGTCCATCGTCGACGGCGCCGGCCCCGACGCTTACCCGATTGCGACGTTCACGTGGCTACTTGTGTACGAGGAAGCTTACGACTACGAAAAGGGCAAAGCGCTGGCCGAATTCCTCTGGTGGGCGATTCACGACGGGCAAAAGTTCGCTCCGGAGCTGGACTACGCGCCGCTGCCGGAAGCGGTCGTCAAGCAGCTGGAACAAACTTTACTGGGCCTGACGTACAACGGCGAACCGCTGTTGGATGACGCGGCGTTAGCCCGCTAAGCGGAGGCGTTATCTTTGCCACCTACTGTAGTCACCTACGAGAGCAGCTCTCGAGGTCAACAAGCAATGACGCATGAAAAGCTCGAAACGGCAAAGCTCGGAGAGTTGGCATTCCGTGGCGCAACGGCAGCGGCGGCGAGTTCCATACTCGCCCTCGCCGCCGTTTACGCTGTGCAGATGACGACGAACTCTTGGGAGAGCATCGTCCGCTTCGGTTGGGATTTTGTCACGGGCACCGCCTGGGATCCGGTGTCTGACGTGTACGGCGCCTTACCGTTTATTTGGGGCACCGTCGTCTCCTCTCTCGTCGCCTTGGTGCTGGCGGTGCCGCTCAGTATCGGCCTCGCCGCGTATTTGTCCGAAGTGGCGCCGGTGCGCATTCGGCGCATCGTCGAGTTTTTCGTCGAACTTCTCGCCGCCATCCCCAGCGTCGTGTACGGCCTGTGGGGCATCTTCGTACTTGTTCCGTTTGTCCGCGAACACGTCCAGCCTTTCCTCCAGAACACACTGGGCTTTCTGCCGCTCTTTCAAGGCCCACCATTCGGCTACGGTATGCTGACGGCCGGCATCCTTTTGGCCATCATGATTTTGCCGATTATCACGTCTCTAACCCGGGAGGCGCTGCACGCGGTGCCCATCGCGCAGCGGGAAGCGAGCCTCGCGCTCGGTTCGACCCGGTGGGAGACGATTCGCCACGCGGTGCTGCCGTACAACAAGTCGGGCATCATCGCGGCCATCGTGCTCGGGCTGGGGAGGGCGCTGGGCGAGACGATGGCGGTGACAATGGTCATTGGGAATGTGCCTTTGATTTCCCCGTCGTTGTTCATGCCCGGCCAGACCGTCGCGAGCTTGCTGGCCAACGAATTCGCCGAAGTCTCGGGAGGATTGTACCTCAGCGCCTTGACCGAGCTGGGGCTGCTGCTGTTTGGCGTCACGTTTATTTTGAACGTCGTCACGCGGCTGTTCGTCCCGCTCGTGAGCCGCAAGGTCGGCGGCGCGGCGGAAGGCAGGCGCCAACTGACATGAACGCGGCTACGGACCGTTACATGCGGCTTTATCGGCGCCGCAAACTGAAAGACCAGATGATGACGGCTTTGCTGCGCCTCTGCGTCGTTCTCGCCCTCATCCCGCTCGTCAGCATCTTAAGCTACGTCACGTGGCGAGGCATCGGCGCGGTCAATCTGGACTTTTTGATGAAAACGCCCGCCCCCGTCGGCGCATCAGGCGGCGGCATGGCTAACTCCATCGTCGGCTCGGGCATCGTCGTCGGCCTCGCGGCGCTGATGGGCATCCCCGTCGGCGTGCTGGCCGGCATTTACCTGGCCGAGTACGGCCGGAACAACTTGTTCGGCAAAGTCGTGCGGTTCTTGGCGGACGTGTTGCAGGGCATCCCGTCCATCGTCGTCGGCATCGTTGCCTTCACGCTCGTCGTCTTGCCGATGCAGACGTTTTCGGCTTTCGCCGGCGCCGTCGCCTTGTCGATGATGTTGGTGCCTTTCGTCGCCCGCACGGCGGAAGAGGCGATTTTGACCGTCTCCGACGACATTCGCGAAGCCGCCATGGCCCTGGGGCAGCCCCGCTGGCGCGTCATTCTGAGCGTCATCTTACATGCAGCCCGCGGCGCGCTCGTCACCGGTGCCATGCTCGGCATCGCGCGCCTAGCGGGCGAAACGGCGCCGCTGCTCTTCACGGCCCTCAACAACCGTTTTTGGCATCAAGGGCTGCTGGCGCCTATCTCGACGCTGACGGTGCAAGTGTACACGTACGCGATCGCGCCGTTTGACGACTGGAACGCCCAGGCGTGGGCCGGCGCGTTCGTGCTGCTGACGCTCATTTTGCTGACGAACGTCGTCGCTCGCACGTTGGCCCGCTCAAAATACGGCGAGCGGAGCTGAGCATAAGGACTCACGAGTTGCGGAGCGGCTCGATGCGCTGGGCTTTGAAAGGAGCACGAGAAATGAACTTGTTCGAACAACGACGTGTCAACGAAAACGGTCGGGCGGGTTCCGTGGCCGTCGGGAGCCGGGCGATGACGCTGGGCAGCGCCGCGGTCGCGCCGGCGCCAGCGGCCGACATCGCCGAGGTCTCGTCCTCGATGCGAGCAGCGTCGGGTGCATCCGCTGGTGCGGCGGCCCGCGCGCAGACGTCCACCGCCCCGATCATCGCGGCGGAAAACTTGCGCACTTATTACGGCCACAACGAAGTGCTGAAAGGCGTCAGCTTAAAGCTGCCGCAGCGCTCCCTCACCGCGCTCATCGGGCCGTCGGGCTGCGGCAAGACGACGTTTTTGCGCACGCTGAACCGGATGAACGACCACATCCCCGGTTTTCGCGTCGAAGGCAAAGTCCTGGTGGACGGGCGAGACATCTACGCTCCCGACGTCGATCCCGTGCTGCTGCGCCGCCGCGTCGGCATGGTGTTTCAGCGGCCCAATCCATTTCCGCTGTCGATTTTGGCCAACGTCACGTGGGGTTTGCGTGGCCACGGGCTTTCCCGCAAAGAGCAGCGGGAGCGGGCCGAGGAAAGCTTGATGAAAGCCGGCTTGTGGGACGAAGTGAAAGATCGGCTGAAGGAACCGGCGCTGCGCCTGTCGGGCGGGCAGCAGCAGCGGCTGTGCATCGCCCGGGCGCTGGCGGTGCGACCAGACATTTTGCTCATGGACGAACCGACGTCCGCGCTGGACCCGCGGGCGTCGACCAAAATTGAAGAGTTGATGTTGGAGCTGAAGAAGGAGTACACCGTCGTCTTGGTGTCGCACAACATGCACCAGGCGAGGCGGGTGTCAGACCAGTGCGCTTTCTTCCTCCACGGCGAAGTGGTGGAATACGGTCCAACGGAGCAGGTGTTTGAAAATCCGCAGGACGAGCGGACCAGCGCCTACGTGTCGGGTCGGCTCGGGTAACCCGGGGCCGTCTTCCGTCTTTGAGCCCTGCGGGCATCACGGAGGCTTTCGGCGGCGTGCGCACGCTCGTTTGCGTCCAGACGTGATATAATGAAGTGGTATTGCTCGCCCGAAGTGCCTGTTCTTCCGAAAGATTGGCGTTAGATTGCCTCGGCGTCCGGTGCTTGATCCCGCTCAAGGAGGGACGACAACCATGCCGTCGACGGTCATCCTCGCCGGAGCGCGCACACCCTTTGGCGTCCTGGGCGGCGCATTGAAAGACGTTCCCGCCCCTCAATTGGGCGCCGCGGCTATCCGCGCCGCCCTGTCGCGAGCCCAAGTGCCAGGCGACCAGGTAGACAACGTCATCATGGGCATGGTAGTCCAAGCCGGCGCCGGGCAAATCCCGGCGCGACAGGCCAGCTTGGGGGCTGGGCTGCCGGTCACCGTCACGTCCGAAACCATCAACAAGGTGTGCGCCTCGGGCATGCGGGCCGTCAACTGGGGCGATGTGCTCATCCGCGCGGGCGAGGCGGACGTCGTGGTGGCCGGCGGCATGGAAAACATGAGCCGCGGGCCGTACCTCTTGCCCGGGGCCAGGTTTGGGCACCGCCTGGGCCATGGCCAGATGCTGGATGCGACGGTGTTTGACGGCTTGTGGTGCGCCTTCGAAAACGTCCACATGGGCCATCACGGTGAGCGGATGGCCCGGGAGTTCGGCGTCAGCCGGGAGGAGCAGGACGCCTGGGCCTACCGCAGCCATGTCAGGGCCATCTCCGCCATCGACAGCGGCAGGATGGCGCTGGAGATTACGCCGGTGGAAGTACCCGACGGCCGCGGCGGGGTGCGGGCGTTTGACACCGACGAAGCTCCCCGGCGGGACACAAGCCCCGAAAAGCTGGCGCGGTTGCGGCCGGCTTTTGCTCCCGACGGCTGCATCACCGCCGGCAACGCCCCTGGCATCAACGACGGTGCAGCGGCATTGGTGCTCATGTCCGAGGCGCGTGCCCGGGCAGAGGGGCGCCGGCCCCTGGCCCGAATCCGTTCCTTTGCCACCGTGTCCGCGGAGCCGCCGTATCTGGCCACCGTGCCCCACCTTGCCGCCGAGAAAGCCCTGGCCAAGGCCGGTCTGAACCGTGAAGACATCGGCCTTGTGGAGATCAACGAGGCGTTTGCCGTTGTGACGCTGGTGAGCACGCGCCTTGGTCAGTGGACCCCGGAGATTGTCAACGTCAACGGTGGCGCCATCGCCCTTGGCCACCCGGTCGGCGCCAGCGGGGCGCGTATCGTGCTCACCTTGGCGCTAGAGATGCAGCGCCGGGGCGTCCAGTTTGGTTTGGCAAGCATCTGCAGCGGAGGCGGGCAGGGCGAAGCTATCGTACTCGAACTGGTCGAGGCGTGACCATCAACCGGGCGTAACCTCGAGCCATTATCGCAGGACAGGGAGGCCGCGCAGCGGGTGAGTCGACCCGAACCGCCAGGACGTATTCACGGACATGTCACGAGCGCCGACGGCCGCCCGGTGAAGGGCGCCTCGGTGCGCATTATCGACGACGGCATTGTGGTGGACCTTCAGACCACCAACGACCACGGGGAGTTCACCTCCCGGCTGTTGTTTGCCGGGCGCTATCGTCTCGAAGTGGTCACAGACGGCGTTTCAGGCACCGTAGACGGGGTCGAGGTTAACCTCGGTCGCACCACCGCTGTCACCATTTCCGTCGCTTGAGGGAAAACGACTACGACGAACGACCCCCCTTGCACTGGCAACGTGCCTGCCAAGTCGGTAAACAGGACCCTGGTCGGCTGGTGGGAATCCGAGGTAATCTAAAGTTTGGAGGCGGGGTCAGACAAAAAGGGAGATTCCGATGAACGAGGCGTCCGCGCCGGCGGGCCTAATGGAGCTGAAAGCCATCGCCCTAGACGCTGCGGCCAACGCGGTCGTGATCACGGACCGGAACGGCCGCATCCTATGGGTAAATCCGGCTTTCACCAAGCTGACAGGCTACACGGCAGAAGAAGTGATCGGACAAACGCCAAGGATCCTGCGGTCCGGTCACCACGACGACCAGTTTTATGCCCAGATGTGGCGGACTGTTCTGGCGGGCGAGCCGTGGCAGGGACAAGTCGTCAACCGTCGCAAAGACGGTTCCCTGTACGTGGAGGAACAGACCATCACGCCTGTGCTCACCGGCGGGCAAGTCACCCACTTCATCGCGATCAAGCGGGATATCACGCAGCGAAAAATTCAAGAGGAACAACTCCAATACCTCGCCACCCACGACCCGCTGACGGACCTGCCTAACCGCCGGGCCTTGCACACAGCCCTCGAGGCGGCCATCGCCCGTTCGGCCCATGGATCCGAGAGCGCCCTGCTGCTCTTGGACATGGACAACCTCAAGATGGTCAACGACTCGCTGGGCCATTCCGCCGGTGACAAAGTGCTCGTCGGCTTGGCGCAGCGCCTCAAGGCCCACCTGCACCCGCAGGATCTCCTGGCCCGGGTGGCAGGCGATGAGTTTGCGATTTTGCTGCACGACGCGAATATGGACCAGGCGGTGAGGACAGCGCAGCGGCTCCGGCAAGTGGTCAGCCAGACGCCCGTAAACGTCAACGGCGACAGCGTCTTTACAACCGTCAGCATCGGCCTGGTCCCGGTGCACAGTTCCCTCAGCGTCGAGCAGTTGCTCTCCCATGCGGACGCGGCCATGTACCAGGCGAAACTGCGGGGCGGAAACCGGGTTCAAGTGGTGCAACCCATGGGGCCCCAAAGCGGGCGGATCAGCGCCGAGTTTGCGGCCGCGCAACGGGTACGTCAGGCGCTGATGGAGAACCGCCTTCTCCTACACTACCAGCCCATCGTCTGTTTGGCCGACCGGCGCACGTATGCCTACGAGAGCCTGCTGCGCTTGCGGGAGGCCGACGGCCGGGTCGTGTCCGCGGGCGAGTTCCTTGGCTTGGCGGAGTTGGCCGGATTCATGAACGAGATCGACCGCTGGGTGATGGAAGACACCTTGCGCACATTGCGGGACAAGCCGGACATCAGCCTGACGATCAACGTCTCCGGCCACGCCTTTAACGACGAGGACCTGATCGGATGGCTCTTGGACGAGCTCGCGAAGCTAGGCAGCGCCGCCGCCCGCCTGGGGCTTGAGCTGACGGAAACCGCCGTGATTCACGACCTCAACATGGCTCGCAAAGCCATCGACCGGCTCCGCCGCGCGTCGGTGCGCGTCCTTTTGGACGACTTCGGTGCCGGTTTCAACTCCTTCGCGTACTTGCGCCACCTGCAGGTGGACGGGATCAAGATCGACGGAGGGCTCGTGCGGGACCTGCGCGGCAACCAGCGTCACCGGGCGATGGTGCAAGCCATCACCTTGTTGGCCGACGCATTTGGCCTCTTAACGGTTGCCGAAGGCATCGAGGACGCGGCCACCGCCAGCATCCTCCGCGAATTCGGCATCACCTGCGGCCAGGGCTACTATTTCGGCCGTCCCCAGGGCGAGTTCCAGCTGTTGACGGCTTGAGCCGGCCTGCCAACCAGCAGACCGCCGCGTACGCCCACGCCACACAAAGAGGCCGGACCCGACGAGGGGCCCGGCCTCCTTCGCGCGCACAGGAATAAGAGGTTCCTCCTGCGATGCGCCACGGTCGGTTTGGACCAAAAACTTGGTCTAGAAGCTGACCTCGACGCCGGCCGTCACCAGATTGGCCGCGGACTTGAGCGCGGCAAACTCCGCGCCCGCGTCGGCCATGACGTGAGACAGGCCAGCGGTCAACTTCACCGCCTGCGTCATCTCATAGGTGTAGCGGCCCGCGGCGATGATACCGCCGTCCGTGGCGTTGGCCAGCAAAATGCCCTCCAAGTTGTGCCCGACCTCAGGCGAGTAGCGGGCGATCCCCAGCAGATACGTTTGGGGTTGCGCCGCGGCGCCAGGCTCCTTGTAAGGCATCAGAAGGGATCCGCCGCCATTGTAGATCACCTGGCCCGACACCATGACCCCGTTGCGGAACGTGTAGTCGGCCCCGACAACGGCCTCCACATATCCCTCGTTGGAGGAAATGGCCCCGGGCCCGTCGAGCACGGCCAGCTTCTCAGGGACGGCGTAGGACAGTTCCGTCCAAAAGCCTGCGCCGCCGATGGTACCCGCGGTGGCCAGGCCAAACTCATGCACCCGGCGGTATTGAGTCGCGATCTTGGCCACGGGCGGCATGCCGGGGGTGTACTCGAGCCACGCCGCGGGATAGTCGTCCCACCCGCGGAAGTAGCTCACGTAAACGTTGTGATTACCCACGAGCCAGTCGCCGCGCACGGCCCACTCAATCTGCGACCCATCCGACGGCACGGGTGCGGGACGCTCCACGTCTACCGGCAAACCGCCCAGCCCAGCGCTCACGCCGGCCGCGATGGCGGCCAGCATATCGTCCGCCCCCGCTGCGGGCACGAACTCGGCCACGGCGACGCCCGTTAGGCTACCGCCCGAGGGCAAGTAATAAGAGCCTTGCACCGCCAGCACCGGCTCCCCCTCCAGCTCGCCTTTAGCCAAGGCGGCAGGAGACAAAGCGCCCCGCGGATTGATGACGCTCGTCGGGTTAAACCCGTCCGCGGTGCCCCAGTTGATGACCTGGCGGCCAACACGCCAGTCGGTGGTATCGAAATACCAGTCCACATACGCCTCGCCCACGTCAAACCGGGCATCGCCGCCGTTCAACGGGACGAGGCCGTCGAATCCGATGTGCAGCTTGCCGTCGAAGCCGAGCCGCTGCTCCAGGCTCAACTCGATGTTGAGGACGCTCTCAGCGATCTCCCCCGACTCATAGCCATACGCCAGCTGGTACCCTGCGTTTCCCCGCACGGTCGCCTGCTGGGCGGACGCCCCCGGCACCATCGCCAGCAGCAGGGCGAGAACGGCTACCCACGTCCACGCCGGTACGCTCCGCAATGACCGCACATTTAATCCCTCCTCCATCGCCATCTGCTGTTGCCGCGCCCAGCGCCGGCCTTACCGGCGCAAGTAGCGCAGCGTGAAGTAGTCATCGGGCACCGGTTCAGCGCTGGTTTCCAGCACCCGGATGACTGTCCGGCTGCCCGTGTTCTCGTTGCGCATAGTAATCAGGTACGGCTGCCAACGGCCGCTCGCGTCCGGCCGCAAGTCCTCGTTGATGAGCACCTTGTCCAGCTTGCCCTGGCGGTTGTAAAACTCCACGCGTACCGGGACGAAGTGTTCCTTCCACACCCACATCTTGACGGCGCTGTACTTGCTGTCCGCGCTCTGGGGCGTAAGCCGGAGGACATAGGTGTCCCAATCCTGGTACTTCTCGTCCGCCAGCCGTTCCGCGTCAAAGTCGGTCGCGAAGTTGCCCAGGCTGCCGATCTCCTCAAACGTGAAGTCGGTCCCCATGAAGTTGTCCTGCGTGGCGCTGCCCGCGATGCGCCGCTCCCGGCCCAGGGCAGGCAGGTACAGCCACATCAAGGTCTCGCCGCTCTCGTCGTCGACCGTCAGGAACTTGGTGCCGGCCACGTCCGCGGGCGACAAGTACTCCAGCAGCTGGTTGGCGCCGTAAGCCGTCTCTTGCCGGTAAAACGCCAACCGGTTCGACCGCTCCTGGCCGCGAGCGTTGATCGTGATGAGCTCGATGGTGGCACTGCCGCTGCCGACAAACGCCGTCCCTTCCAGCTCGTCCAAAATTTCGTCGGCCGTGAGCTCTTGCGCGCCCGCACCAAAAGCCAGTGTGAGCAGCAGGACCAGGGCCAGGCTGCCCCGCACCACCGCGGTGACTCGCCTCTGCACAATACGGGTCAGGTTCTGCATCGTCGTACCTCCTCTGCTCCTTTGAGGTAGTTGTTGGCATTGCACACCGCCGCCGGCATGTCTCACCCCTAGGTGGTCTTGGACACGTCAGCCCTTTGCGAATGCCGAACCGGCCGGCCACCGTCCGTCACGGCAAAGATGGCCGGCAGCACGGTCAGCGCCGCAGTCGAGGCAACACCCATCGTCAGTGCGACCAGGAATCCAAAGATGCGCAGCGGCGGGAACATGGACAACAGCAGTACGAGGAAACCGGCGGCCACCGCAGCGGCGTTGAGGAGCACGGCACGCCCGGTGGTGGCGAGGGTCGTAACAATCGCCTCCTTGGGCTGCCGCCCGTTGGCCGACTCCTCACGGTAGCGACTGTAGACGTGGATGCTGTAATCGATCCCGACGCCCACGACGACGCTGGCCACCAGGGCGTTAATAACGTCAAAGTCCATTCCCGCCCAGCCCATGAAACCGAAATTGATGGCGATCGTGAGCAGGATCGGGATGAGGCACGACAGCCCCCTGCGCAAGGACCCGACCATGATCCACAACAGGACCAAGACGCCCGCGACGGATATGACCAGGCTCTGGATCTGCCCGGTCGTAATCAGCTCCGCCATACCGTCTACCAAGTAAGGCAAGCCCGTGACGTGGACTTGGCCGTAGGGCCCGAGAATCTCCTCGGCCAGCTCATCGATGCGGCGCAGCACGTCGGCCCGCTCCTGCGCGGACGTGGTCGCGACAGGCACTTCGATCTTGGCGGTACCCTGGTCAAAGGTGAGAAACTGCTCCAGCGTCGAGTCGCCCGACATGGACAAAAGCAAGAGGTACTGGGCCACGGCGGCCCGGCTGTCCGGGATGACGGCGTAAGCGGGATCGTCTTCATTTAAGGCCTGTCCAACCTCTTTGACGATGTCCGCGACGGACATCGAGCCGCTGAGCCAGGGGATGGCCTCAAGCTCCGCCTGCAACGTTTCCATGGCCCGCAGGGTGTCCGGCTCCAAGATGTCGCCCTCGAGGATGATCTGGACCGTGTCCACACCGCCAAATTTGTCTTGCACCAGCTGGTAGGCTTGACGAGCCTCACTGCGGGCGTCAAAGAACCGCAAGTAGTCGGTGTCAACCTGTAGCCGCGCAAACCCCGTGAAAGACACCACCGTCAGCACGGCCGCGGCCACCAGCGGTACCGCCGGGCGCTGCGTCACCCAAGCTCCCACCCGCTCCAGCAGGCCGCTGTTGGCATGGTCCCCAATGGTCATGGGCGCCGGCCGCCGGGAAGACGCCCGGTTGTGGCGCCGCACCAAGACGAGCACGGCGGGGATAAAGAGAATCGAAACGAGCAACGCAGCTGCCACGCCGACGCCCATAAAGACCCCAAACTCCCGGATACGCACGATCCTCGTAAAGGCGTTGGCGCTGAATCCCACCACCGTCGTCAGACCCGACATAACCACAGCCAAGCCGACGGAGCGCACCGTCTGCTCCGCGGCGATGCGAGTATCGCCGTGCTTCTGCCACTCCTCCTCAAACCGCCGCAGCACATGGATGCCATAGGCGCTGCCCACGCTCACCAGCACGACTGGGATAGCAGAGCCCAACTGGCTCAAAGAAACACCGAGGAACCCCATGAGCCCCAGGGTCCATATGACGCTGATCCCTACCGCCGCCAACGGCAGGACCACTCCCGCCGCGCTGCGGAAGCTGAGGTACAACACCGCGACGATGACCGCCAGGATGAGAGGCGTCAACCGGAGGATATCGTCCTTGAGTACGGAGTTGAGCTGCTGCGTTAACGCTTGCGATCCCGTCAACTGCACCGTCAGCCGAGCGGCGTAACGGCTCGTCACGTCCCGCACCGCTTGGACGACGGCGTCGCTGTCCACGTTGCGCGCCAGTTGAATGAGGATGAGCGTGTGCTGCTCGTCGTCGGACACAAACCGATTGGCCACGGTGTCGCTGCTCAAGACCCGTTCTCGGAACCGCTCCACCGCAACGTCGGTGTCCGGCAGCACGTCCATGATAGGCGCTACTTCGATCCCCCACGGCGTTCCCAGGACGTTTTCCACGTTGGTGATACTGCGCACGTTGGCGACGCCTGGCACCCGCTCCAGCTCCTGGGTGAGGGAATCCAGCGCTTGGATCACGGGAACACGGAAGATGTCGCCGGCGGACACCACCGCCAAGACATATGTAGAGCTCCCGAAGGTGTCGCTCACCCACTCAAACGTGACAAGGCGGGGATCATCTTCCGCGAAAAAGCTGGTGACGTCTGTGCTGATGTTCAACTGCAGGACCCCGTAGGCCCCCACGACAGTGAGCAGCGCGACGGCCGCGACGATCCATCCCGGGTATCGACTGACGAGCCGGCTCAAAAACCCCATACTACGCAACTCCTCCAGTTCGCGGCACACGAGCTCCTGCCCAACCGCCGGGCTGCGGCGGCCGTGGACCCAAATGCCCAAATATCCCATAAAACCAGCAAGACCAAAATATCTTGCACAAAAAGTCGCCCTGCCTCATGCGGTCGGGGCCTCTTCCGCCAGGGCCTCGTCGAGGAAGCTCACGAGCATCGCCTTTTCGGGCTCAGTCAGCCCCATGACCGATTGCAGAAACCGGCCCAACAGCCCGATGAGCTCCTCCCCGACCCCGAAACCCATCGCCTCGATGGCCATGCCCAGCACGATGCCGACAAATACCGTCAAGGGCATCTCCACTCCCGGCGTCTCCCGCACGAGCCGCCGCACGACGGCCACCGCCGCGTCGCTCAAGGTGCCCAGATGAACGAGGAAGAGCGCCATGATATACGTGCAGAACTTCACCTGCACATCAGCCTCGGCGATGGCCTCCATAGCCCGTTGGGTCGCCTGTGCGGGCTTGAGCGACCGCCATTCGGCCAACGCGGCCAGGGCCTCCCGCTTGAGCGCGGTCAGCTCCTGGTCCTCAAGGGCGGACGAGCGGGCCTGGGTAAAAAGAGCCTCGGCTGCCGGAGTAGGCACGAACACGATTTGCGAACGGCCGGGCTCACCGCGGTTGACGGCATAATCCCGGGCGAGCAGTCCCTGCTCTTCGAGGGCCCGCAGGACGTCATAGGCCGTCCACTTGCTGACGCCCAAGCGCTGCGCCAGCGTTTCATAATGAACCGGCAGCTGGGTGCGCCGGTACATATCCAACACGCTGCGCAGGAACTGCTTGCGCCGCTCCGTTAGCCGCGTCGCCCTCGCCTCCCAAAAGACCCAATTTCCGCATCCATTGTATGGCCGGCCCATGGGCGCGTCAAGGATGACGGGCCATGGAAAAAAGCAACTCAGCGCGCTTTGGTGCCGGTGAAGACGTCCCGCCCCCAAGGGTCGGTGCGCACGGTAGGTTCAAATCCGGCTTCCTGGAGCCACTCCAACCACGCATTGCGGGCAAACAGGCCAAACCGGTGGCGGTCGTGCTCCACCCGGAGGCTGCCGTCGGCCTCCCGCAAAACAAAGGCGAAAAACACTTCGTAGGTGTCGTCGCCCGGGTCGGGGTCCCACACCCACTCCAGGTACCGCAGGCCGCGGCCGTCCGGTCCGTCCTCCCCACCGGTAACGGTCTTGGGCGTAAACGTCTCCTTGACCACGTCCGGCACAATGACCACCGCGCCCCCCGGTGCGCAATGACGGTAGGCCGTTGCAAGGGCGGCCTGCACCGACGGGGGATCCGTCATGTACATGATCGCATCGTGGATCAGGACGAGGTCAAACTGGCGGCCCAGGTCAAGCGTCCGCATGTCGCCCACCGCGTGCTCACACTCAGGGTTCACCTGCCGGCTCACAGCTAGCATGGCGGGCGAGATGTCGGTCAAGGTCAGCTGAAAGGCGCGCTTCAGGTGAAACGCGAGGCTGCCCCCGCCCGCGCCCAGCTCCAGGAGCATCTGCGGCCGATGGGCAGGAGCACTCAACAGCGTAGGCAGCAAATCTGCCGCCTCGTCGGCGTAGTGTTCGGGCGGAGAGAAAAGCGGCCACCAGTGGGCCAAATCGCTGTAGAGCAGCGGGGGACGCGGGTCTTGGGAAAAGCCGCACCCGTCTTGGATGAATTCAATCCGGTTTCCAAAAGGATCGAAGGTGTAGAAGCGGCGCCGTTGCGGGAGGGTGTGATCGGGCACGAGCGCGCAGCCAGCTTGCCGCAACCGCTCCGCCAGCTCGTCCACGTCGGCCACGGTAAAGGCCGGGTGAGCCTTTTTGGCCGGCACAAAGTCCTCCTGGACGCCCAGGTGGACGATGGCCCCATCCGCCTGAAACCAGCACCCGCCGCGGCAGGCCAGCGGTTCGGGTTTGGTCACTTCCCTCATCCCCAGGATCGTCCCGTAAAACCGGCGGGCGACGTCCTCCTGTCCTTTGGGCATAGCCAGTTGGACGTGGTCGAGTGCTCTGATCATAGCGGCCGCTCCTTCCATGCGGCGGCTCCTGTCCGTGTCCATCGGGGCCGCGGGGTTGTGGTTTAGAGCCCTACAGCCGGTTGGCCACCTCGATCAAATTCCCATCCGGATCCCGGAAGTACACCGACAAGATCGGTCCCGTCGCGCCCGTGCGCTGCACCGGCCCTTGCACAATGGCCACGCCGGCCGACTGCAGATGGGCCACCACCTCCGCCAGCGGCACGGACGTCAAAAAGCAGAGATCGGCCGAGCCCGGCGTCGGGCGCGCCGCCTTGGGTTCAAACTCGCGGCCTTGCTGGTGGAGGTTGATCTTTTGGCTGCCAAATTGGAGCGCCTTGCGGCCCTCGCCAAACGTCACCACCTCCATGCCCAACACGCGAGAGTAGAACCGGCAGGTGGTTTCCACGTCGGCGACGGTCAACACCAAGTGATCCAGGGAATCGACCTTCATTGCCCGGCCTCCTTTTCAAGTTGGTAAAACAAACGTCACAGCCTCCGCAGCAAGCGGAAGAGGTTGAGGCGCGTTTCGTACGGAACGGTGCTGCGGGCCGATGGGTTC
Source organism: Firmicutes bacterium ZCTH02-B6 (assembly GCA_002159155.1). Classification (GTDB taxonomy): domain Bacteria; phylum Bacillota; class Limnochordia; order Limnochordales; family ZCTH02-B6; genus ZCTH02-B6. Next base: position 1,884 of record LZRQ01000036.1, on the reverse strand, counting down.
GGTGCCACGAAGTCAATGACGCCTTCAAGTGTCGGGGCCGGTTGCACGCCCCATTCCACCGCCGCCGACCGGCTTAATCCCGCGTAAGCGCGGTACACGTTTTTCCCCAGCAAGACGACAACCCGCGGCCGGAAACGCCTCACTTTTTCCCGCAGCCCAGCGGCACCCGCCACGAGCTCCTCCCATGTCAGCTCGTGCTCACCCCGGGAGGCGCGGGACACGATGTTGGTGATGCCGACGCCATACCGCAGCAGCTCGTCCTCCTCGTGGGGTGCGAGCTTGCGGGGCGTGAAGCCCGCCTCATGGAGCAGCCGCCAAAAGTGGTTGCCCGGGCCGGCAAAGTTGTGGCCCACGGAGGCGCTCTTCCTTCCCGGATTAATCCCGACGAACAGAACATCCAAACCGTGCGCGAGCAAGTCGCGGGTGGACAGTTCCTCCCACTTGAGTTCCCGCAGCTCTCGCAGTACTGGCATCGTTTCCAGATCGCCGGGGTCGAGCAGCTCCCACGCGATGCGGCCGGGTTTGGGCAAGCACGTTTTCGTGGCGATAGTCTCGGTGGGGGTGATGATGTAGTCGACGGGGAGGTCGTGGGCGTCCACGGCGATGTCGGGCACGATTTGCGCCGGGTGGACGGTGGTGGCGATGGGCACGTGGGGCAGTCCCAGCTCTTGCAGGATCGAGTACTCCATATCGGCGTAGCCCTCGCCCTTGCCCGCCCGGGCACCAGTGGGGGCCACGGCCGCCGAGCCGACGACGATCAGGCCGATGGGCGGCTCATCCGCGGCACGGATAATTTCCGCCAGAGCCTTAAGCGTCAGTTCCTCGCCGTACTTGCCGCAATGAGACAGGCTGGCTGCGAGCCGCTCCTGGCCGGGGGGCACCCGCTCGGGCCGGATCCGGATAAAGGCCCCCCGTAAGCGGGGAGACGGCATGTAGAGCGTCTTGCCGTCCCGCAGCACCATGGCCCGCACCGGCAGTTGCGGCGCATCGGGATTCACTTTGACGCCCTGTGCCGCCTGGTACTCGGGCAACTGCCTGAGCCGCTGCGCTGCCGCCTCGGCGCCGATAAAGTTGGGAATGCGCCCTTCGATGGGAAAGGGAAAGCGCGCGGCTTTGGCCTCATGCAGACCAGCATAAGCAGCGGCGCGCGCTTGGGCTTTGCTGAGAATTACTCGTCCATCCATCGCGTCGATTGTACGCGACGCGCCCGCTGGCTGCAACGGACGCGAAAAAGAGTAACGCCCTCCGGAGAACCGGCTCCGGAAGGCGTTTGTACTTGGTGGGCAGAGAGGGACTCGAACCCCCGACCTCTACGATGTGAGCGTAATCCTGGCACTATCCTGTAGTGTCCTAGAGTGTCCTAGAGTGCCGTCACAACGGGATTTTCGCCACTTTCGCCATTCCGTCCGTGTCCGTCTCTGCGCGTCATTTTCCGGGACATTGCCGCGCAAATGCCGCGCACCAATCCGCTCTCCCCAGCCTCCTTTTGCGCGGCAACTGTTAGTTACTCTGCCGCCGCGTTCCGGGCTTTTTAGAGGCTTTCTGACAGGCGATTCAGGGCAGGGTGGTACTCCAACACGTCCGCGGTCCCTTCGGCGGCTCCTACGCCTTGCAAATCGCTCTGGTGCGATTCTGGTGTGCGGTTGTACGCGATATTTCCGATAGTCTGATTGTAACGTGGTGACGAAGGACGTTATCGTTTGATATCAGATGTTATCACCCGGGTCACGTCCCGTCAAGTGGTGTAAATTGGGTGAGATGGCGTCAAGCCACTGTCGCACGAGTAGGGGTGGATCGTCCGACCTCACCGTCGCGGCGGACTAGACGGCGATAGACTGAGACAGTGCCCGCAGGGCTTGCGTGAGCGGTGTGCGATGTCCCCTC
>LZRQ01000035.1 GCA_002159155.1 Firmicutes bacterium ZCTH02-B6 | reverse complement strand
GCGCCGCCCCGCATCCGGTCACCACGGTTTTGCCACCATCAGCCACGGTTTAACCCGCCGCTCCGTCACGCGCCACAGTACGCCGGCGCCGTAGTCCCAGCCGCCGGCGGTGCGCCAGACGCTCAGCTCGGCCTCGATGCGCCTCGGCCACGCCGGTGACCAACGCTGCGTGAGCACCAGCTCGGCCCACCACTCACCGTGCCGCAGCACCAGCGCCTCGGCAGCCCGGACCTCTAGGTCTTCGGCGTAGCTAGCCATGAGTCGGTGCTCGCCCTGCAGCTCCAGTGCGGCCGCCGGCAGCGCCACCGCCATCACGAGGATGGCAACCAGTGCGACGACAACACTCAGCCTACGCATGTCAGCGTCCCCTCCATCGTTGCCGACTCGTCACCGTGTCGCCGGGCCGCTCCCGGACCAGCCCATTCAGCCAGTCCGGGAGCAACGGTTTCAGGATACGGGTCCGGTTGAGGCTTTTCCCGCGGCTCCAGCGGTCTTCGCGGCCTCAAACACGCCGCTGGCCGTTAGTACCGCGAGCACCGCGTTGAGCACGGCCTGGAGCAGTACGGTACCCTGCGTCAGCTCGTAGACGAGCACGCCGACGCCGCCCAACAGAACGTTCGCCAACCAAATTTTCTGAGCCGTGTCTAGCAACGGTCGCGGCGGGTTACCTACCTGCACCGCTTTGAGTACCTGGATAACGCCAGCGACCAGGGCTCCCCACACCAGCACCACCGGGCCGATGGCGATCTCCAGTTGGTCCCACGGCACGGTGCCCTCGGTGGCCCCCAACACGGGCAGGGCCAGCACCAGCAGGGCCACGGCGACCAGCACAGCAGCACTCGAGACGGTACGCATGACTATCAGCCTCCTGTTTAAGATTCAGCCCATGATCCGCCGCACGTAGGCGATGGTCTCCTGGGCGTGTTTCCCTGTCACACGATGCAGAAACTGGGACGTGTACTCCCACGTCTGCCACTGCCCAGGCGGCCGCCCGGCAGCCTCCCACGCGGCGTAGGACGCCGGCTGCCCGCAGGCTTCCCGGGCGAGCGACAGGCAGCGGTTGATGTTGCCGCGGCCGGCGTTGTAGCTGGCGACGGCGAACTTCCAGCGCTCGTCCGGGTCCGGTATCTCCCCGAACCGGGAATAAAGAAAGGCCATGTACCGACACATGGCCTCAATCGCCTCTTCTGGGTTGTGCGGGTCGTCCAGGGCAGGTATCCCGTCATGGTCGTCCCATTCGCGCCAGCTGGCCGGCATCCATTGGGCCAGCCCGCGGGCGCCGGCCGGCGACACCGCCTTGGGGTCAAAGTTGCTTTCGGCCTGGATCTGACGCTTTATGCGCTGCCAGTCCAGGCCATAGCGGGCCGCGTAGAACTGGATGAGCGAGTCGTAGCGGTCCTCGGGTCTCACGGCCCACCACTCCGCTCCAAGAGCCACAGGATCCGCTCTAGCAACCGGGTCTGCTGTTCCAGGATCGGCGCTATCCGGTAAAGCAACCACGCCGCCACGGCCGCCGGAAACCCCCAGTTGCCCACGATGTACGTCGCAGTCTTGACCCAGGCGGGCACGTCACCGTCATGGTCGAGCTTCGCGGCCATCTCTAACTCTCACTCCCTTCCGTGGGCATGAAAAAGCGCCCCATGCGGGGCGCGAAACAACAGCCCGAAGGCGGCAACAAAAAGGAGGCTCCACGCCGCCGCTTACCTCCGCAGTATCTCGTCTAACGGCGGCGCATAGCGAAACAGCTGAAGAAACTCTTCGTGTGTCCGTACATAGGAGCGAGTGCCGGCAACAGCATAGCGGTAGCGGACCCGCTCGGCGTCCACCGCTTCAATCCGAACCGGCGCCCCAGTCTGAACGCAAGACCACAACGAGCCTTCGTAAAGCCGACAATCGAGCGTCTGCGCACCCGCCAAGATTGCTGCCTCCCTTCGCAACTCCCAATGACGGCGAGGGCAGTGGTCACCAGACGCCGCAGCAGATTGCGACGCCATAACTCGCTAACCCTGGTCCACGGCAAAGTAGACCACCGACATGCCTGATGGTACGTTTCCAGGGTCAGGATCGGTGATGACCGTCCCATCCACACGGAGGTACGTGTCTCCTGTTCTGTAGCCGCTTGCCGCAAGGCCTGTCTCCGCGTAGCTGACTAATAGCGAGCCATCCCCCTGACCACGCACACGCATCGCCCATTGCCCGTAAGGTACGGAGGTATCCCAGTTGAGAGTTCCCTCACCTCCCGAGGAAGTGGAGAAGGTACGGATGGTCTGCCAGTTGATCGGATCCCCGTTCGCGTCGAATTGGTTCGTGATGTCCATCCACAGTCGGGCTGTGTAGAGCCCAAACCCGCCACCAGACACCCACCACCTCGGCCTGCAGATCAGGAAGTTCGTCCATACGCCCTTGCGGCCATTAATGGGGTCCGCGTTTACGGGTCGCACATGCTCCCAATAAGCGCGCTGGTTTCCACGACTACCCCAGTCCACTGTAGCGCCTTTGACCAGGGTCTTAGCCTTCAGTCGCCACCTCGTGGCATCAAGACGGACAGCATCCACATACAGGTGCGATAGTGTGGCCCGTTCGGGTGAGTACGAGACCAGTTCCTTGGGCAGTACGATGACCACCGGATTCGCGAGGTTTGGAAATCCTGACAGGTCCACGATCTCCTCGTCGAGCCCGGACGCTACCATCAATAGCCGGGTATAGCCCCGCAGATACAGCCCCGCTCGGTCGCCCCAAATGCCATACGTTCCTGCTCCAAGTGTTCCGGAACCCCACGGTCGCCCGCTGATATCACCTTGATGGATCCGCTCATTCGTCCCGTCGTTAATGATGACCCCGCGCTCGTCGGCCACTACCCGGCCTCCGCCGGCGATCCAGCGGCCGTCTGTGCCAAAACCGGCGCGGCGATTCCCCTGCGCATCGTAGCCCCACGCGCCCGATGAGTCGATCCTGACAGCTCCACCGCCGGCTACACCGGGCAAGACGTTGAAATTGTGCTGGTCTTTCGCATAGTGCTCAGCGGTGCGGTCGGCCGCCGGCACCCACTGGTTTCCAGCGCGCCGGTAAAGGATGTTCCCCAGCGTCTCGACCTGCGACGGCTCGCCAAATAACGCCGCAAACACCACCGCGGCGCTTTCGGTCTCATCCCAGCCGGTAGTCTCGTCAAACCCCTTCGTCTCATCTGCTCCAACGGTGTCTGACCAGGCTTCATACGCTGCCACCGGCGAAGTGTCATGCCAGTACTCGCCCTCTCGGGGGTCGGAAGGAGGCACCGGAGCCTTGACGATGCGCGGCTCCGACCTCTGGGCAGCGAGCTGAATCGTCTGTTCCTGGAAACCCTGAATCCCTTCGATATTGCCGACAGAAAGTACACCCGCCTCCAGGTGATGGGACCGGATTGCCCGCGCTGCAATGGCATCAGCGCCCACAGCGCCAACAGCGATCTTCCCCGCGGTTACCGCGTTAGCCGCCAGTTTGTCAGAAGTCACAGCGCCTGCCGCGAGTTTCGCGGCGGTAATGGAGCCGTCCAGGACTTCAGCTGGAACCTCCACCACCCACTCCGTGCCCGTTGAACGATAGAGCTGGTTGTCGGTTGTGAGGAACACGATGGCACCTTGCGGGTATTCCGGATTCGGCAACCGGGGCAGTGCCGACACGAGCTCGACAGGACGGATGCTCTGGGCGAAAGCGAGCTTGTCGATGTACTTCACCGTCACCTGCACTTCCCGGGGCTCGCTTGAACGGCCAAAAACGTCATTGAGCCGCACTACGACGGTCGCAAGGTCGCCGTCCGACAGTCCCGCGCTTTCAGCGTCGATCACGCCGCTGAGGACAGGCGCGGTCTGCGTGAACGTTCCTACAGAGACGGTGGTCGATCTCCAAGTTGCTCCCACTTCGGATGTGACAACCCATCGGATCTCCGCTCTATCGCTTCGCACCGTCACTTCGGGACGAGGAAGCACCGGACAAGTAGCCTGCACGATTGCTGGCTGGCGAGAGTAGTTCCCTGCCTCATTGCGAGCTTCCACTGACACCTTGATCGTCGGCGACCCATTGCCGCCGAAATCGGCGGCGTTTTGGGCGTAGGTGTAGCGGTAGGTCGTACCGGCGATCTCTTCGCTCCGTTTCACCAAATCCGTCGCAGGATCAAGTATCTGCAGCCGGTAGCGATACGCCCGCGGCACCGGATTCCAGTTGATCACCGCGTCAGGTCCTGAAAACTCCACCCGCAGCCCTGTCACGTCGCCCGGGATCACGGTGGAGACGGTGATAGTGGCCTCCGGAGCCGTGTCAAAGGGCGCGCGAACCCCGTTGCGGTTTTGGCTGACAACACGCACCTGATACTGTCCAGGCTCAGCGAGAATGATGTCGTAGCTTGGGGCCTCCGATAGTTCGCTCCTCTGCCACGCAGCTTCCCCAACTCGGCGCCAGTAAACGATGGCGCCGGCGTAAAAGGCGGCCACGGGCTCGGTCCAGGTGACACGGATCACGGGTACGACCGTCCCGTCGCCTACAATCCGACTTGCTTCGGTTACGCTAAGGTTGGTCACATGAGGCGGCGGTGCCACGGGGTTGGGCAGAGTCGTCTGCTTCCCGGGCTGATAGGCGACGCCCCTGTCGTGGTAGATGATGGGCACGTACTCCCGGCAGATGAGCTTGGCCTCGTCCGACTCCTCCTCTTGGATTTCGAGGATGCGGAACAGCTTGCGGTCCCAGCCAGGCACCTCGTGGCTGACCTGCACGATGTCGCCAACCTCGACGTGGAGCGCGTCGATGCCCACCTTGAACTCGCAGAAGGTGCGCGCCCAATACGCCGAGTCGTGATAGAACCGGGCCATGCGGCCGGCCTGGGAAGCGCGGGTCACGCCCAGCAGGCTGATGGTGCGGCTGTAGACCTCGCCGCGCTCCTGCTGGTCAACTTCGTTGTCGTACACCGCCTCGGCGCGCTCGTAGTCGGCGGACGGATCGATCCACTCGATTCTAATTTGGTTGGGCACGTCCCGACGGCTGGCCCTGGAGTAGACGAACGACCCCTCCACGATGTTGTCCATGCTGAAGTGGTAGACGGGGGCCTCGCTTTTCTCCACCTTGAGCCGAAGTTTGCCGTCCGAGTAGAGCAGGTACGCCCTGAACGTCGCAAGGATGTCCTCGAGCACGTCCAGCGACGGCCGCTCGTAGTCGATCACATAGTCCAGCTCGAACCTGGGCTCGTAACGCCCGTCCTCCGTTAACACCATCTCGTCACAGTATTGAGCTTCCCGCAGGAACGAATCGAAGTCGATGCGGCTGTCCTCAATGCCCACGCCGTACCGGCGAGACCGCAGGAAGTCAAGCAGGCACCAGGCTGGGTTGTTGGTGTACTGCGTCACCCAGCCGGTGCCGGTCCACACCGGGACACGGCGGCCCTCCACGACACACGTAATGGTCGGCGTCGAGCTGATCTGATCGTTCGCCGCGAACTTGAGCGCCAAGTAAGCCGTGTACGGCCACCGCTCCCCCGTGTGAACCCACGGGTCGGCCTGCTGGTCGGCTGTGCCGCGGTAGACCCGCCACTCGGCCCCCTTGATTTGCTCAATGGGGGTGTCGTTCACACGGATGTCGCTGACGCCGTTGATTTCGCCCTCGCCGATGGCCACGCACATATACATCCGCTTCTGGTCGTCGGTGACGCGGTGGTAGATGATGTTCCCGGCCACGCGCACCCGACCGTAGATGACGGGCACCGGAATGACCGCAGACCGGGTATTCTGCCATGGGCCAAAGGCATAGGTGGGGCTTTCGGGCTGAATGGGCCTGCGGTCAAAGATGGAGCCCAGCGCGGCACCCATGAGGGCCGAAGAGACGAGAGTTGTGCCCAGCAGCGTCGAACCGGCCGCAAATGCGGCGCCGCCCACGACCGCGCCAATCAGCGCACCCACACCCACGTCAGACCAGCCTCCTAGCGCCAGCTAGGCGTCGCTGCCACCAGCTGCCTAGCCGAGTAACCATCACTGAATGTCCTTCCATGACGTGAATGAACCGCTGGCGGTCCACCATCACGCCGCCGTGCGTCACCACGCCCTGCGTCAACGTGAAGTACACAAAGTCCAAGGGCTGCAACGGCCCCTCCACCGGCTTCCCGTGCGCCAGAATCCCTCGCAAGTACCGCTCGGGGTCGTGCTTCCACCAGTCCTGCGGGATGGGTTGCCCGTCCCCGTCAGGCACCTCGATGCCCAGCGAACGGTAGAACGAAACAACAAGGCCCAGGCAGTCAAGACCGTCTTGGCCTCTCCCGTTGTGGCGGTACGGAATGCCGATGTGACGGGCCACGGCTTCGTCAATCTCTCGTTGGGATGGAAAGGAACCCGCCGAACCTGTGGCCGTTGTTGAACCTGGCCACGCAGGACTCGTCATAGGACTTGTTGCACCCCCGACGGAGGGTGTACGGCTGGCCCACCTGCACGCTGGAGAACGGATAGTCCACGGTGATGGACGGTCCGGCGCTTGCAGTCACCAGCCGGCTCTCCTTCCCGATGGTGAGCACGCCGTCAACAAAGTGCCCTTGCGGTTCGGAACGCCCTGACAGCGTCAGCGTTTTCCCATCGCCGCTGATGCCCTGCACCGTGCCAGTCACGGTCACGCTGGCAAGGTCGATGCCGCACTCTGGCGACCCGAACTGCCATTGGCACAGCTTTCGGTATCGCCGCCTCGGGGTGATAACGCCCAGGGTGTCCAGCCGGCTCCTCACCGTCACCTGCACGGCGGTCTCGCTGATGATGGGCGAGTCCATGATGCCGTCGAAGATGGTCACAGCGTGGTCGGGGTCGTCCAGCAGGTCCAAAAACACCTTTAGGATTTTGAGCCGGCGCCCGACGAACTCGGTGTGCGCGATGTACGCCGACAGCTCTCGGTTCACGTTGTCCAGGCTAACGGTCGTTTCGTCAACCTTCGTCTCCACATTGGCCCGGATCGGCTGCCGCTTCAAGCCCAACGCATAGTAGCGCACCGGAGCTCCCTGCTCGTCGAAAAACATCACGTCCTGGTCATGGGCCGCGAAGAACAGCGTGGCTTCGTCCAGGTAAATCTGGTACAGCTCCACAGGCCTGTTCTCGGGCTTGTCCTTCTCCTTGGCCACCTCGGGCGACAGATGCCGCATCAGACCACCTCAATCAGCGTGAGGCCGATTTCGTACACGCACTTCCAGAACACGTTGCGCGTGAGGTCGTCCCGCTCAAAGCGCACCGTGTACGTCTGGCCGTCCAAGGGGTTCGTCCAGAGGAACGCCTCATAGGCGCCCCGACGGGCAACGTAAAAGGACCAGATGGCGTCGGCGGTCACCTGGTCCTTCCTAAATCGCAACGTCCACCGCCGGCGGGGTGGCCTTTTGGTGCGTCGCTGTTCGGGGCCGATACCGAACTCACTTATGAGGGCATCGGTGATAATCTCTTCATCAATCTGAGCCGGGTCACACGGCCAGTCGAAGGTCTCCATGCTATCTCACCTCTACCAATTCGAGGGCCACCTCGTGCACCGCGCGCCATAGCACCCGGCGTGAAAGACGCTCTGCAAATCGGACCAAGAGTGCTTCCCCTGTGACTGGGTGCTCCCACCAAAACGGTTCCACGGGACCCTGGCGGGCGAGATAAAACCCCCAGATGGCCTCGATGTCCGCCTGATCCTTGCGCAGGCGTATCCGCCAGCGCCGACGGCCGATGCCCTTCGCCCGGCGCTGTTCGCGGCCAGATTCGAATCTGGTGATGAGCGTTCGGAACTGGATTGATTCCTCGATCCTGGACGAGTCGCACGGCCAAACGAATACCGGCAAGGCGGGCACCCTGAAGAAAGCCTCGATAACGGCCTCTGCTCCAGTTTCTTCATCCCAGGAGGTGGTCTCGTCTAAGCCAAAATTCTCGTCTCGCGCAACATCAGAGCGCCAGCCCAAAGGGTCGGCCATGGGATCACCTCCTGGGGGCGAGAAAGGCCGCCCATCGAGGCGGCCCCGGGTTGTTACGGAAAAACTCTCCGGTAATGCTGTTCGACGGTCGCCTGCTGCGTCCGGGCATACACTGTCGTCGTCTTGATGCTCTCATGGCCTAGGATGTGCTGCACGACGTCAATGGGCGCTCCGGCGGCAAGCAGATGGGTGGCCAAGCTGTGCCGCAGGCGGTGCGGCGTCAGTCGCTCCCGCAGCCCCGCCCGCTCGCCCAGCACCCGCATGGTACGCTCGATGGTTTCCTTTGCCATGCGCCGTTTGAACTGAGACTGGAACACCCACGGGTTACTGTCCCGCCGCCGCTCGCGCTCCTGGCGCAGCAGCATGACGGCCCGGGTGGATAGCGGCGCTTGTCGGGTTTTCCCGCCCTTGCCCTCCCGGACGGTCAGGTATTTGCCGTCCAGGTTGATATCATCCCAGTCCAGGGAAACCGCCTCTGACACCCGCAGTCCCGACGAGTAAAGGACTTCCAACAGCAGCCGCTCCATGGATCGCCGGCAGGCATCTCGCAGTCGCTCGATCTCTTCGTGCGTCAAAAACTTTGGCGGAGATTTGTCCTCGGCCGGAGGGTCGATGCGCAGCATTGGGTTCTTGTCGATCAGTTCCTCCCGCTCCAGCCACTTAAAAAAGGAGCGGAGTTTCACGACCTTTGTCCCGATGGTGTTGCGATTGTTGCCCCTGGCCTCCTCGCCCATCAAGAAGAATCGCACATCCCGGGTGGTAATCTCCTCGACCGGTTTCCCGACTGTCCTCATAAACCGCTCCAGAAACTGCTGATACGCCTCTAGCGTCTTCGGCCTGCGTCCCCGAAGCCGCTGCGCCTGGATGTACTCCCGCACAACCAGAACCAGCCTGTCGCCGTCCATGCGGCGGGCCATATCGACCGCCTGGTGGTACTGGGGTTTGGCGACCAGCTGCGCTGCTTGGCCAACCCACGCGATGCAGAGCCCCCGGTCGTCGGCCTCCATACGCGCGGCCAGTTGCCAGAGGGCCGTGCGTACAGCCTCCGGTTTGGATCCGGTCGATTCGGCGATCTGTTCAGGCGTCAGTGGCTTGCCGGCGGTGAAGAGAAGGGCCTCGCAAAGGGGTATAAGCCCCTCTGCGGAGGTGGGCCGCAGTGGCACCACCTGCGGGGCGGTGGGATGGTGAGCGGTATGCACTTGTGACAACCCCCTAGTAGTTGTCTCCCTAGATTGGTGCGTGGAGGCAGGCCGCCTAGGGAACGGCTTTTCGGTCCCGGTGATCAGCCGGGGCCTAGCCTCCTGCCCACCATTCTACCGCTTGCTCAGAGCCCCGTCAAAATACCACTATCTTGCCGAGGCGCGAAGTGCCACTAAAGTGCGCTAAAGTTCCGCTTACTCCCTGTTAAGCAGCGGGGATGACGCCTTGATCCGCCCACGCATCAAAAAACCGATGCCATCCCCGCGTATCCTCCGGGTCAAGCGCCTTCAAGGCGAGAGCACTAATGGACGCGGCACTCGCAGCATATTCACACATCACACGAATGGGCATGATATATCCGACCCCATCTACAACGAAGCAGAAACCATCTTCTCCGTCGTAGATTCCTTGCAAGACGGTGAATTTCGATCTGATCAGCTCTTCCACGCCGCACACCCCCTCACGATAGCAAGACCTCGCGTATGTCAACCTGAAATCGTACCATGATTGCAGCACTTTGGTTCACATTTTCAGCGACCAACCTGTAGCCGTGCAGGGCAGTGATCGGAGTGAGCATGCGCCATATGGCCTGGCGATGGTTATCTACATTCCACGCGACCAGTTCCCAGAGATTGCTCTTGCCGCCAGCATTTTTTAAACTCTCTGGACTGAAATACTGGTTCGTGAATCCACCATCATTGCTTGGGTCGTCACTGCCAAACACAGGCACGAAGCGGAGGTTCCCGCTACTGTCTCTCAGGTAGAAGTGCACGCGCAGGTCAGAGAAGGTGAACGCGCGGCCGTGAAGCAGATAGAGGCTCTCAATAATAACAGGGCTGGTAGTGTCTCGGATGATCACGGTGGTCGCCGCGGCAATCTCGTTGATGAAATTCACGTTTCTTCCTGGGCTGCCCGATGTTGTGTTGCCAGGCAGTTGGGTTGCTACACGAGCCACTTTACTGCCCGATAGTGCAACTTTAAGCGCGTCATCCTGCAAACCAATCGGCTGCCCATTCGGCCCATACAACCGTACCGGCAAGGGGTCATTAGCACTAATCGGCCCACCCGGTGCCGGACGGTGGAGAAGTTGCCTCACCGTGATTACAGCCATGCGCTACTCCTCCTCGTCCACGTAGATCACCAAATCCTCATCCAACTCATCATCCTCATGGCCGATCACTACGTCCATATCATCGTAACAACCGCATTTCGGACACAAAGGAACCCGGTCCCCGCCACGTAGGGGGAACCGGGTTTCCTGTACGTCCACGCCGCAAGCCATACATCTCCAGTAGGGCGGTCTCATCGTCACCCTCCCCTGCTCACATTGCGAATCGCCTGGCGAAGATCTCCGTTGCGCAGGATGTCGTGCAACACCACCGTCGTGATGGCCTCGGGGTGCCGCTGGGCCAGGGTCACGAACGACGCGGCGTCCACGGCGTTGATGAAGAGGTTCAGGTTTACCTCCTGCGGTTCATCGCCCTCGCTCCGCTCCATCAGCATCCGCTCAAACGCCGCATTCTGCGTGCGACTAAGAATGCGCTCGCCCGTCTGGGCGATGATGAGCCGCTCGTCGGACCGCAGGCCAGGGACCACACCGCCGTCGTGCATGATGAGCGCACCGGCGCCGCCCAACACCAGACCGCCAGCGTGGAAAACCGGCAACCCAGCCAGGAGGTCCGGGAACCACTGGTTGAACAGCGGCCCCAGAATCCGGGTCTCAATGAACCGGCTAGCGAGCATGCGCAAGAAATTGTCGAAGACATCGGTCAGGCTCCGCCCATGAGCGATGGCCTCCGACAGCCCCCGCACGAGGTTGTCGGTCCACTGCTGGGCCACAGCGTTGACAGAATGAAATCCCGACGTAATGGCCTCAAACGTCTGCTGGAACTGCTCATCCACCGACGTCAGCGCGGCTTCAATGTCGGCCTCCAGCTGCGCGATCCACTCAGCCAGCTCCGGATACCGCTCCTGGATGACCCGCTTGATGGCGTTGAACAGCGCCGTGAACAGGTTGCGGAACACCGACAGCAGCGTCCGCCCCTGCGTCTCAATAGAGACGCTGATCTCAGCCAGGCGCTCCTCCTCCTGGCGGAAGACATCCACGCTGAACCCGGCCTCGGGCGCCCGGCCGGACTGGAAGCCAGGTACGCCTTTTTCGCGGAACCACTCGGCGATGGCCAGCAGACCCCGCCGCCAGACGTCGGCCGGGATGACGGCTTCGTCGGAGGCCAACAAAGCCGGGAACCAATCACCCGACGTAGGCCCTTGGGGGACGATGCCGCCCTCCTGCATTCCGGCAGGAGGAACCAGCAGGAATGAGCCGAGAATCTGGGCGTACCTGCGGGCTTTCTCGGCAGCCGACATCCCAGCCACATCGCCGGGGCCCATGAACACCCGATCCCACTTACCCTGACGGGCGAAACTCGGGAACAAATACGCCCCGGCCGCCAACGCCGGATCACCGAATTCCCGCTTGTACAGCCTGAACAACTCAAGCCCGGCTTCCAAGTTGCGGTTCAGGCCGGCCGTTGTCTCAACCAGCTGGACACCGGCACGATCCAGCTCCTCGAATCCAGCCGCCGTCACCCGCAACGGGTTCTGCATGGCCTCCACGTTGCCGAGGACTGTGCTGCTTTCGGACAGCAAGAGAGCCATGACCTCGGCAAGCTCCTGGAGGGTTAGAGGCGCATCCTTGGCCTTGCCGATAGCTACCAGCCGCTCGGCCATCTCGGCCAGGACATCCCGGTACTGCTTCAGGTGCGGATTCCCGGCGATGATGGCATCCACAACCCGGTCCACCATCGACGCGGCGTCGATCGGCGCCGCAGGACCGGCCGGCGCCGGCGGCAACTCTTCCCGCCCGATCCCAATCCGCCACAGGAACTGCTGCCACCAGGATGGCCTCTGCTGCAGCTGGGTCTCTCCCAGCCGTGTGCGAAGCTCCTGGATCATCTCTTGCCGGGCCTCTTCTGGCGCCGTCAAGTACTGCTGCAGGAAGCGTCCTTCTTCGGACGCCTCGGTACCGATGGCCTGGCGGACGGGCTTAAAGACCTTCTGATCAAGGTCATCCAAGAACGGCGCCCACGCACCTTCCAGGATTTCTAGAGCGATCCGGGCCACTTTGATGGACAGGGCCAACTCCTCGTTGTCCCAAATCTCCTGGATGCGCGCCTTGAGGGCGTCCTTTTCGTCGTCAGGCATGAATGCATAGGCGACGGCCGTGAGAATGGCAAGACCAACCGTTACAGCACCGATGAGGTTAAGAATGGCCATACCACCCTGCACGACCAGAGCGAACGCACCTGTGCCGGCCAGCGCTTCCAGCAACCCAGCCCGGATCGCAGCCACCTGCAAAATAGTCCACCGGATGGCATTAACCGCTAGCCCGATCTCCATGCCGGCGGCCAACACCTCTTCGGTGATGCGCTCGGCCTCAGTCCTGAGCGATTCCTCGCTCTCCTTCGAGGCATTCCAGAGCCGCCAGCCGTACACGCCCAGGGCCAGGATCATGCCGATAATGCCAATTCGCAGTATATTCCCAGGCTGGGTGAGGGCGATCAGACCGGGCACCAGCCGGATGACGTCTGCAATCCGATCCAGCAGGTACGGAGCCGTAATAGCAGCACCGAGGGCAAACTTCAGGTCGCCGGCCTCCACGTCGACCCGGTTGGCGATCACCGTGAACGTTTCGGTGATCTTCTCGGGCAGGGACAAGTCCTGACGGGCCCAAATCTCTTTGATTTCGGCGATCATGTCCTGGACAGCCTTGACACCGGGGATGAGGCGGGCAATTTCGGCCACCTTGTCGGAAAGGGTGAGGTCTTCCCGATCCCAGATAGCCTTAACTTCCGCCACGAACCCAGCCAGCCATTCGGTACCAGGAAGGAGGCGAGCGATGGCCGCAGCCTTCTCCCCAAATGTGAGATCTTGCCGGTCCCAAATGGCACGCACCTCAGCAACAAACTGCTCGACCCAAGCCGCACCCGGCACCAGCCGCGCAATCTCGACGGCTTTCTGCCCAAACGTCAGGTCTTCGCGGCCCCAGATAGCCTGCACGTCCTCGACGAAATCGACCACCCAGTTGACGCCCGGGATGAGACGAGCAATCTCCACTGCTTTCTGTGGCAACGTCAGTTCCTCGTTATTCCAAACTTCAGTAACACGCTGCCACCAAGCTCGGATGGACTGGCCGATCTCGCTCTCATCCCACCACTGGCTGAGGCGATCCCACTGCTCACGGATGAAGTTGACGGCTTCTTCGGTCTTGCCCTGGATGTCACCCCAGTTGCGATCCCATGCCACCCAGAGGGTCGCAAGAGCGGCCACGACCAACCCAATCGGCGACGTGAGGAACCCAATCAAGGACACCAGCAACCCGACGCCCCGAGTCACCACCAGGACGGCCGAGGACACCAGCTTCAGCCCGAGTGCAAACGACACCAACGCTCCGGTGACGATGGTCGCCTGGGCAACCAGGGTGCGATTCTCCCGCACCCACTGGGCGAACGCCTGGACACCTTCGGTTCCTCGCTCAGCCAGGACGTTGAAGATAGGGATGACAGCAACGGCGACCTCATTCCGCAGGCCAGTCACGGTAGCGCGGAAGCGGCCCATGATGGCGTCATACTGGACGAAACGGGCGATGTTCTCCCGGGAGATGACGATCCCCAGGTCGTGCGCCTCTTGCATCAGGCGCTCGATTTCCCGCCGGCCAAGGGAAAGGAAAGGCAACAGGGCATACCCCGAGTCACCGAGCAGGTTGAAGGCGATCCGAGCCCGTTCGCCTTCGTCGGTGATGCCCTCAAACGCCTCGGCAATCTCCAGCAAGAGCTCCTCGGTTCCCCGGATATTGCCATTGGCGTCCCGAATCTCAATGCCCATTCGCCGGTAGCTGGCCAGGTACGCCTGATTCCCCGCTGCAGCCTCCGCCGTGCGCCGGGTCAGACGCACGAGCCCTTGACCCAATGTCTCCAGGTTCGCATGCTCCTGCGAAGCCGCATAACCGAGGGCTTGGAGGGTCGATGTAGCAATCCCGGTCTGCTTAGCGAACTTGTCGACTTGAGTGGCCGTCTTGGCCGTCTCATCCGTCACCCGGCGGAGAGCAAAGGCCACCGCCGTTCCGGCCGCCGCAACAGCCAGGCTCCAGTTGCGCCAAGCAGTAGCACCCTGGCGGACTGTCTCATGGACCTGCTGGAGGCGGGACTGGACGCCCTGCATGGTCTGTCGGAACTGGTCATCTGCAGCACCCACGCGATACCGCAGCTGTCCTAACGTAAGCGCCAATTTATCCCGCCTCCCTTCTCCCCCGGCGCCGGCGGTTCAGGTCAGCCAAGCGCCGGTGCAGCTCGATGTCCACGACGCGCTCATCCAACGGGTCACCCTTGATCCGCCGCCGCATATCGGCCAACTCGGCCGAAACGCGATAGACCCCCTCACCGCGCTCGGTGTAGGGGGCCGTGACAATGGCGAGCAACATCTCCCAATCGGCGACTTTCTGCAAAGCCTCTTCCCTGCGGCGCTTCCTGATCCGATTCATCAAATCGGCCGCTTCTTCAGGGTAGATTTGCTCCAGTGTATGAGCCTTGCTCCAGCCGAACTCCTGGCCGAAGGTATCAATGATGTCAATCAGCCAGCCGCCGGGGTCGTCGTCACCGTCTGACTGCGCCCCAGACGACTGATCGCGGCTTTTAGGTGCTTTTGGATCGCCCCGAGGTTGTTGACCTCGATGACCGCTGCCAACAGCTCCGTGGCCTCGTCGAGACCAACCTTCTCCCGCAGCTCCTCCCGGCTGAGCCCCGTACCGACGGCCAGGATGTCAATGATGGCGTCCGCCGCCACTTCGAGAAGCTCAGGCAGGAACTCAAGGATCTTCATCGCCACCTCGGCCAGCGGCATGTTGTCGAGCTGGCCGCTGTCAATGAGCTTCCGAATCCCCTCGTGCTGGCGCAGCTGCTCAAGCTTAGCGGGAATACCGCGGAAGGCCAACCCCAGCGCGGCCGCCCGGCCCAAGGGAAGCTTTTCGACCGTCACTACTTTTTCGTCGTCCGTCCCGGCATACAGCAAAACCGAGATGGAGCGCGGCAACGACTTGGCTTCGCTCATGCTGCCCCTCCTTCACAACGTAAGAGGGGAGGGCTTCGCCTCCCCTCTTCGCCTCCACTTTTCCCACCCGGATTATGACGTCGCGGACAGATCGCCGAAGATGACGATAGCGTTCTCGGTGTCGTCGTAGATGGCCTGGAATACCACGGGATACACGCGCTCGGTGTTAGCCGCGAACGTGATGCTGAAATTCGCCCTGGGGATCGCCTTCGGAAACGTGATGTCCTGGGATGCATCCCCGAGGTCCGGGTCGTCCTCATCGAACAAGGTGATCGGCCGGATGGTCAACTTTCGGGCATACGGCAACAGTGATTCGCCCACCTTGCCACCAAATACGACCTTCTTCTTGTTCGGGTCGGTAGCATCGGTGATGAGTCGCGCCGCCGGGAAGATCTTGGCGAACGCCTCTAGGTTGAACGCCGCCATGTTGACCGTGATTTCCGCCCGCTCGCCCGTCTTGATCACGTCACGCGGGGTCTCACCGGTCTGGTCATAGGTCGGCGACCAAGTTGTTTCTTCGATGGTGGCTGTGATGCCACCCTTCGTCGGGAGCGCAACCGTCCCGATAGCAAGCTCATTGTCGCCGCCGAAATCCCAAATCGCCACACCCAGATCGTACTGCTCGTTCGCCATGTGGGCTCACTCCTTGGTTTCCAGAATCATGTTCAGCCGCACACTAGCCATGTGCTCCCCAACAACATCGCCAGGAAGCAAAAGAGGCTCCGACACGTAAACCGTGTGGAACCTCAGATATGGGTCGTTCAGTCTTCCAGCCGGGTGTCCTGGCAGGTGCGCTTTGTGCAGCAGGTACTGCACTCGCTGCGACCGCTGCCCGAGCCCCTGCGCGTCCATTTGGCCGCTAGGCAGGTCGTCCACGTAAACATTGACGACGGCCGTAGAACGAACGCTGCCAAGTTCCTCGTCCACCACCGCCGTCAGGACGTGCACGGTAGCCGACGGGTTTTTCGGCCGGTTCTGTCCCGGTGGCGGATTCGGGCGTTTTGGGCCCTTGGTGATGCTGGTGACCATCGAGCGGAACACGGCATCGCCGTATAACCTGGCGTACAGGGCGCTGCAGATGTCGTCAGGGTTGATGACACCCTTCATGCCATGTCACATCCCCCTCAGCTCCCGATAATACGCCCTTACCCTGGCAGCTTCAGCGTCCAGGTCCGGCTGCTCGATGCGGATGAGCCCTGCAAAAAGCTGGTCCAGCTTCGGCCGGTAGAAGTCGATGGCGCCAGTCAGCACCCAGTAGCCCTCGCGCAGCTCCACCCAGATGGCATACTCCGTCCCAGCCAGGAGCGACCCAGAGGCCGCCGGCGCCGGGTCCATCTCGTAGTCGATGCTGCTCCTCAAATTTCCGGTGCGGTCGCGAAACGGTGCGTGGCGCCGGGCATAATCCCGCAGTTCCTGCAGGATGTACTGCACGGCATCCCGCATCTTGGTTTGGTTCAGCCGCACCATGGCCGCGGTGTAGCGAAGCGCCTCATCCAGTCCCTCGAGGGTCCCAGTCAGCCGAATCATCGCTACACCGCCTTTAGGTCAAGCTCGAGGTGCGGCCCCCAGTCGGCCACGAACACGACCTGCAACGTCTGGAGTATCTGACCACCGGCGGAATCCTTAACGTCCACCCTCGTTCCAGTCGGAATGGCCTGAGGCTGGCGACGAATGTACAGCACATGCGTCGCCTCGTACGCCGTGCCGGACTGCATGGCGCGCTGGTTGCCACCCTTGGGCTGCAAGTCCGCCGGCTCATCCTGCACGATGTACTGTTTCGCCGGCGGTAGCGGGTTGCCGCGCGGGTCCGTTGGTGGATCCGGTGGCACGAAGTTGTAGATGTCCACCACGACGCTGAACTGGTCGGTCAGGACATCCGACGGCCAGGCCGGAATTTGGATCATCGGCACGACCATCACTCCCAAAAATCGGGCCGCTGAATCGTACCGACGACAATCCCACCGCGAGCCTCTTCTCGCAATTGCTGCGCCCGGGCTCGCAGATCCGCAGCCGTCGTGTACGTTGCCGACACACCGCCCCGGCTGTAGGACGACACACGCCGCGGATCACCGGCGACGATGTCGAGCGCGGCCGCAGCAGCCAGTTTGGGATTGTTGCCGTGCTCAGACAGCAGAAATTGCAGCTCCTCATCGCTGAACATCGGGGGATCCCCTGAGTCTGGAATAAGGAGCCGCACCTGCTGAATCGACGTCATGGTTACTCACCACCGGCCAGGGCCGCCAGCCTCCGCTGCGCCACCTCGATGACCTCCGCCCGTGGCTCCGGCTTGGCCTGCTCGATTTCAATGACGCGCCGGACGAAGTCTGGGTCCTGAACGTACTCCAACGCGTCTGCGACCTCGTCAGGCGTCAATGCTGCGACGAACTCAGGCCCTTCCTTGGCCGCCGGCGGGGCAGGAGGGTCCGGAGATTTGGGCGACGACTCCGCAGACTGCTGCTGCGGAGTCAACGGCATCGGTGCCTCTGGCAACTCTACCGCCACATGCAGCCGGACCAGGCGCTGGCCATCTCTCTCCGGCAACGACAAAATGGAGCCCGGCGCATACCGGGCTCCATTGTGCCGCACGTAGCCTGTCAGCTTGACCCGCATACTCCCAACCCCTTACGACGACAGCTGGATGACCGTGGCCTGGAACACCGTGTCAGCCATCGGGAATGTCGGGATGCGGCAAGCGGCCGCCTTGGTCTCGATGACCGGCGGGTCCATGGACTGCTTGTAGACCGCAGCGTAGATGCCGGCCACCTCGGACGCCTCGATCTCCGGGTCGAGCATGGCATCCTCCGTCGGCCCGTCCAGCGTCTCGCCCAGGCGGTCAGGCGGCAGCAGTACAAACTTGTCCTCCGGGAAGAAGCGGGAGGTCGTGTAGCTGCCGTCGGCGTTCTGCCTGCGGACCTGCAGATCATAGGTTGCGATGACCGGCAAGTCCAGGGTCCGCATCAGCTCGTTGACCTGGTTGAGCGAGATTGCCCGAGTCGCACCCAGATCGCCGTAAATCATCTGGCGGATCTGCTTGCACTGGAGCAGGTTGGCCACGACCGTGTCCGACGTGAGCGCCCGGGTCGGACGGATGCCGGTGTCCGCCACGATGATCCGGACCCACTCCATGATGTTGTCAATCGGCTTCGCGTTCTGGTGGTCGCTCCACAGGTCGGTCCCGGAGAGCGTCTCCTGGTGGATCGCCGGCACGCCATAGTCCACGGTCATGATCACGCCGTTCTCATTCAGCACGATCTTGCCGTAGGCCACAGCGTCCATCCGCATCTGCTCCACACGAGCCTCAACCGCGTCGATCATGTTGTCGAGGTCGGTGTAGAGCGTGTTGCGAACAAAGTCCAAGTCGCCGGCGCCCTCACGACGAAGAGCAACCAAGGCCCGGCCGTTGAGCGGGATCTTCCGCTTGATGGTCGGAATCTCGCCGGTAACCTTCTCGGCCCCGTCGCGGCTGGCAATCTGGGCCTCAGCGCCGAAAGCCTGAACGCTGGCCATCACGGGCAGGAGGTTCAAGTCCTTCCAGTACTCAAACGTCAGCTCGTTGACCTGCCGCAGCGGGAAGAGCGTCGGCCCTACATACGTCCGGGGCTGGCGGGCCCGGGCGTAGGCCAGCGTCGCCTTGCGGCTGAATTCCTTCAGAATGTCCGCCACTTCAATCACCTCTCGTCCTGTTGCGTCGCCAGCAGATTAGACGAACGTGATGCCAGGCAGCTGCTGCTTCAGATCCTCCAGGTCAGCAGGGTTGATGGGCAACCGAGCCGTGATCACCCGCGCCCAATCGAACGCCGTGGCGACCTTGTCGCCGAACTTGCCGCTGCTGTCGAGCTCAAAATCCACCGTCTCACCCAACATGCAGACCGCCGTCTGTCGTCCATCCGTGGCGTCCTTGTCCCAGGGCCCATACTTGCCCGTGGCCGTGATCTTGCCCAGAGGGGTGCCGATGGGCAGGATCTTCCGGCCGTCGGCGTCAGCCTGGACGGTCGTATGGTCGATCGTCACACCGCCGGTGATCCAGCGGACCATGCTCGAATCGAAAATGTTGATCTGCTCCGCGACCTTCTTGGTGCGAAGCGTCACGTTGTAGCTCACCTGGATCACTCCTTTACCGATTCCCCTGCCCAAGCGCAGCGGCCACCGCAGCAGCCACAGCCTGGGCGATGTTGTTCACGTCAATGCTGCCAGCGCCGCCCTGAGTCCAGGGATCGAAACCCGACGCAGCCTGCGCCCGCTGCTGCTGGTTGCGCTGCAGAGCCATCTGCCGGCCGCGCTCCGCGGGATCATCACCAAGCTGGTGGCCCCGTACTGGGTTACCGCCGCCGACAACACCCTGGCTCCCTGCCGACCGCAGCAGGTACGGTTTCGCCTTGGCCAGGGCTTCGATGGCCTCAATGGCGCCGGTCACCGTTCCGTCGTCCTTGACGTCCACCTCCGATGTGTCGGCCAGTCGGATAGCATCCTGCGGGTCGGCAAATCCGGCCTGCGCTGCGGCCGTCATCAGGGCGGCTCGGATCAACGCCTGCTTCGCCTGTTCCTGCGCGGCCCTTGCCTGGCGTTCAGCCGCCTCCTTGGCCTCGCGGAGCTTTTCAGTCTCGCTCTTCTGCGCTTCCTGGGCCTCCTTCGCCGCCTTCAGCGCCGCTTCCATGGCCTCAACGGACTCGAAACCCAGTTCCTTGGCCCGTGCTTCAAGGGCCCGCTTCGCCGCTGTCTTCTCCGCCCGTGACAGCCGCTGGGCTATCAGGGCGTCGATGTAGGCCTGCTGCTCCGGCGTGAACTGGATTTTCTGACCTCCGGCTGTCCCTTGGTCGCCGTCACCCTGACCGCCGTCACTCCCGGCGTTGGAGTCGCCGCCACCAGCGCCATCCGCGGCGAAAAGTTGCAAGTTAAACCGAAAGAGGTCCCGCATCTCATTACCTCCGTTTTAGGGCCGTCGCCCGGATACCGCCAGTTTTGCGCCATGGCGTAGGGCGGAATCATCAATCGGCGCGAACGCCGTAGCCAGATGGTCCACCACGCGCTCCATGTGTCGCTTCAAGACTCCATTCATCCGATGGTAATCCTCTGAACGAAGCGTGCTGATGGCCAGCGCGTCCACCTCGTACCAGAAAGCATCAAAAACGCAATGGATCAGCTCATGGCAAACAGCATTCTCCTGCTGGGCGGGCGAGTGATCGAAGAAATCGCCAACACGAATGTAAGCCAAGTGCCTGCCACAAATGACGTTGATAGACAGGATCGCATCCTCGTTCGCTGGCTCATCCCACTCAACTCGAATCGTCCAGTGCTCGAGGTGAAGTCGCTTCCTCCACTTGGCAATTAGGTCAAGCAGATGCGCCTTCTGCGCTTCCGTGAACCGCGACCCACTTTCAGCTCTTTGGTTACCTGCCATAGCGGCTTTTTCGCGCGTCGATGCCAACCCCGAGGCCGTTTCTTGTTCTTCGGCTTTTGCTTCGGCCACCGGGGTTTCGCCCGGCGCGGCACCGAAGCACCCTCCCTTCACTGCAAACTGAAAACCGCCCCAAGCGGGGCGGTTATGCGACTTGCAACAGCCTCAAATCGACCACGTCGGTCATGTAGCAGAAACAGTTTGGGTGCGGGCGCTGCGGAACCTGATCCGGCGGATACACCCCCGGACCCAGGCCGTAGGCATTCTGCTCCGCCAGCGTCTCGCATTCACAGGGAATGCGATGTGACGCCGACAAGTTCCACTTCACGCCCACGACCCAGGGCGTCTGCTTCGCCTTCTCCACGTGCCCGGCCAGAAACGCATTCTGCGCTTCGGTCCGGGCGATGACGATGGCATGATACCTGACCTTGCGCTGCAGGTAGTAGTCCAGCGCCTCGTCCAGTTTCTCGGCCGCCCCCATCCGGGCAGCCCGGATGACCCGCCGCGCCGGGCCCCGCATGCCCAGCGGCCCCGGCTGGCGCTTCATCATCTCGGGGATGGCCCGCCGCAGCTCGTCGACGATCCGAGCGTCACTCGTGCCCTTGACGGCCGCCTCTAGGCGCCGCAGGTACTGCGGCACCCGGGCGTCGGTCACGTCCAGCTGCTGCAGTTGGCGGGCGATCTCGATGGCACTGCGCCCCTGCTGCAGGCCAGCGGCCAGGATGCGATTGAATTCCGCCGCCCGCTCGGCCAAGCGCACATGCAGCCGGCGAGACAGATTCAGGCCGTCCTGGTACACCCGCCGGGCAATCTGCTGCTGGACCGTCTGGGAGATGCGTCCATACGCCCCGATGACAGCGCCGCCGAATGGCATGCCCTCGGCCGCCAGTTGGTCCAGTGCCGCCACTATCTGTTCCAGGCTGGCACCCGGCCGGGCGGCCAGCAACGGCGGCAAGTCGGCAGACTGGGCACCACGCACAGCAGCCTGCCGGGCGATTCGCAGGATGGCCTCCTGTTCCACCGGTGCCCGGGCCCGCAGCCACTCCGCAACCCGTCGCTCCAACCGGCGAATGCCACGCTCAGCGTCATCCAGGTCGCCGTGGGCTAGAGCGTCGAGGATCAACCGCCGCAGTGGTGCCAGCTCGTCGACGAGGTCATCATAAGCCCTGAGCAGCTGGGCGATCTCCCGCTCGGCCTCCAATCGGGCCCGGGCCTCAAGGAGCCGCTGCAGTCGCCAGATGGTCTGGGGGCTGATGGTCGCCATTACGCTTCACCTGCTCCAGCAGTCTCACCGGCGCCG
Source organism: Firmicutes bacterium ZCTH02-B6 (assembly GCA_002159155.1). Lineage (GTDB taxonomy): Bacteria > Bacillota > Limnochordia > Limnochordales > ZCTH02-B6 > ZCTH02-B6. Next base: position 2,984 of record LZRQ01000035.1, on the reverse strand, counting down.
GCTGCAGCTGCTTGGTCAATCAGCGCCCCGAGCCGCTCCAGGCCAAACCCCGTAACGGCCTGGTCCTGCTCGACTTCCTGAAGGCGGGTGTCAATCTCTTCCTCCGTGAGCCCGTCGCGCCGCAACATCTCCCGCCGCGAGAGGATGCCTAGATCACGCTCAATCTGCCAAGCACGGAGGGTAGACTCCCGGTCCTGCGGCAGGATGGATTCGAACACGATGGTGTTTTTGAACTCCTCCAGCGGAGCATTCGACCGCCGGATAGCCCGAAGCGCCAAAGCATTAGCCCACTCGATTCCGTTGGCGAAATTCCCCCTGAGTTCTTCAACCTTGGCGATGAAGTCGGCTGCATGCAGGCTCACGGCGTAGCCAGACAACCCTGACTGCTCCCGAATCTTGGCCAGGCTGAGCTCCGGCAACTGGTCCTTGATGTTGTCGGCGATGCGGTCGATCATGGCGATGACGTCCGACAACACCGAGCCCTGGTACTCGAGCACCTTCATGTCGGCATTCTGGGGCAGAAAGTAGACGTTGTCCTGATTGATGCCCTTGCGGAACACCGGCTTTTCTCCGGGATTCACGCCGGTCGCAATCAACGTCGGGTCCGCATAACGCAGCAGAATCCGGTTCATGTAGCTGCCGAGTTCGTTGACCTCGTCCAGCTGCCCCTGCACATTATGCCAGCTGCACAGTCCCCACTGCTCTCCGATGTCGATGGCCTTGATGTGGATCACCGGTACCTCACCAAAGGGGTGCGGCCGCGGAAATCCTTCATCCATCCGGTCATCGGTGTACCGCTCGATCCGGTCAGGATAGTAGACCCACTTGCGCCGGTGCGGCCGGCCATCCTCGTCGTAGAACCCATACTCCTGTATGGCCTGGATGACTACGGTCTGGTCGTCCGGTTCTGTGATGATGTCCATGTCCTCGGTGTTGGCCACGATGATGCGTGGTGCGACGACGGTGCTATTGTCGCTGACGTCCTGGACGATCAGATAGGCATCGCCCAGGTTGGCCCCATAGCGGACCAGCTTGTACTTTTCGGCCTGAAAATTCGACCGCTCCCAGATGGTCAGGATGTCCTCTTCAAACTCTGGTTTGGACTCAACAGACAGCCGGCGTTTCATGACAAACCGGACATCCGTGTCCACAACCTGCGTGACGTAGCCAAACACCCGCCGCATGTGCTGGAACAACTTGCGCTCTTTGATGTACTCCTTGCCGAGCTCGTCGAGGTACTCCTCGGCTTTGTAGTACGCCCAGGCGCGCAGATAGCGCATGAGGCGATCCTGCTTGGTCTCCCGTATTGATGCCAGCGACAGCGTCACCGGATCCACAGGACCTTCCTCCTGCGCTCACCAGTAGCCCAAATCCATGTACCCCGTCCGCAGCTCCACCGCTTTAGCAAGCATCTGCACGGCACCCGAAACGGCGTCTACCTGGTCATCGTGTTGACCATGCGGGAACGCTTCGACCTCAGCCAAAAACTCCGAAATCCAGGGCCCTCGCACGAGGTAAACCTTACCGGCCTCAGCTCGGGCTGCCCATGGACGAGCACGCAAGACTTTGTCCCGGTCAACCGGAACCGCCTCAACTGAGTGGCTGATCAGTTCCTTCTCCCGCATGAGGTCCTGCCAGGCCGCCAGCTGGAATGCCACCTTCTCGACGCCAACCCTCGTTGAACGCCCATCCAACTGCGCCGTAGCGATGATCAACCGGCGGGTATCCGGCCACTCCAGGCGCCGGCGAATCATGTCGACGATGTAGAGATTGCCGTCCGAATCGACCCCCACCCGGGCCCCCGCCGTCCAGTCAGCCGTTTCCTTGGTCGATGTGGCCAAATCCCAATACCGCACGTATTGCAGGTCAGGCGGCGGGTTGTCCACCACCTTGGAAAACCACTGGCGCTTAAACACCGTGCCGCCCGGCGGCGCCGGCCGCTGCTGGTACAATGCCGCCCACCAGTACGGGCCGACCCGTTCCCGGATAGAATCCAGCGCCATCTTCGGGAATAGCTCGGGGCAAAGCGGTTCGTCGGGCTGGCGGCCGAGCGGGTCATTTTCCTCAGCCAGCGCCGGCAGTCGGAGGACTTCCCACTTTTCGCCGCCTTCCTCCATCGCCTTGAGCAACCGCCCGGCCAGATCATCCTCGTGCCAGCGGGTCATCACCAGGATGATGGCGCCATCATCCTGCAAACGAGTGCTGAACGTCGCTCGATACCAATCCCACACCGCATCCCGGTGCGTCTGGCTGTTGGCCTCCTGGTCGTTCTTAACCGGGTCGTCGATAATGGCGACATGAGCGCCACGGCCCGTGATGGGGCCCCGGACGCCGGCGGTCACCATGCCACCCTCCCGGCCGGCCAGGTCCCAGCGGCTGGCCGCCGAGCTGTCCCGGGACACCTCAACGCCGAACAGCTGCGGCCCGTATTCCTCCAGGATGTTCCTTGCTTTCCGGCCCCACGTAGCGGCGAAGTCCGCTTCGTAGCTTGTCAGGATGATGCGGCGATCCGGGTAGACCCCCAGATACCACGCCGGGAAGTAGCGGCTGATCAGCTCGCTCTTGCCATGCCGGGGAGGCATAAAAACGGCCAGGCGTTTGATGCGCCCGGCCGCTACATCAACGAGCTTTCGGTTCAGCGCCAGTAGATGGCGGTATGGCCTCCAGCGTCCCTCGCTGATGGTCCAGGCCAAATGGGCCGGCGTCGCCGCCCTCAAACTGGTTCGCAGCACGCTGGAGGAGACGCTCGGCGAGTTCGACGGCATCGGGGTCATCAACGATGCGCTGGATGATTTCGTACTCATGCCGCTTCGTCTCCTCGGTTCTCACCGTCGGTTTGCCGGCCAGCAGCTGGGCGTCCTGAATCCCGTAGTGCATGGCACCGATGACCGAATGCAGCCAACGGGCCCGGGCCACAGTCTTGTCCTTCTCCTTCGTGTTTTCAAGAACGTGCTTTGCCTCTCGCAGAGCCGACGCTGCCAGGT
>LZRQ01000034.1 GCA_002159155.1 Firmicutes bacterium ZCTH02-B6 | reverse complement strand
GTTTGCTTCCGGCTTCCTTCGGATCCCACCTCGCGATGGGCACCCTTGCCTTCAGCTAACGGTTGGTGTCACCAACCCCCGTTCGGGACTTTCACCCTATAGTTGCAGCCCATGCCGGGCGTACCGCCCGGGGCGGCCGCCGTAGCCGGCGGCCGCCTCGCTTCTGCGAAGTTGATGATGGGTACCCCGAAGCACCCGTCTTGAAACCCGGTTGGGGCTGTGTTATGATGAATTCTGCCCGCTGTGCGGAGGCGGAGGGCACGCTCTGGCGGCCCCGCCGAAGGCACCGGTTGTGGCACCGCAAACATAAGCCGGAGTGGCGGAACCGGCAGACGCGCGCGACTCAAAATCGCGTGGGCTTCGCCCATGTGGGTTCGAGTCCCACCTCCGGCACCACACGCAAGCAAACCCCGGGTGCAAACGGCGCTCCCGGGGTTCGTTGCTTCTGACACGGTTGTTTTGGCACGCACGAGCGTTTTTGCACCATCGCTTTCCCGGATCACTGGCCGGCAAGAGTCAGCCCCAACACTAGCGCCCCGATCACCCAGGTATATACCGCGAACGGGGCGAGCCTCCCCCGCTGGAGAAAGCGCAGGAGCATGGCGATGGCCAGGTAGCTGCTGACAGCCGAGGCCAAGGTGCCGAGAAAGACTGGGCCAGCGACATCGCCGAAGCCGGTGCCGTCCCGCCACAAAGAGATGACCTCCAGCGCCGTAGCTCCGAGAATCGCCGGGATCGACATGAGAAACGCGAAGCGGGCAGCCGCGTGCCGGGTAAGGCCGGCTAATAGGCCCGCGCTCATGGTCGTGCCGGAGCGGGACAGACCCGGCAGCACCGCGCACGCCTGCCCAAGCCCCATTGCGACGGCATGCACCAGACCGGGGCGGGTATTTTGCCGCAGGCTGCCGACCCGGTCTGCGAACAGGAGCAAGGCACCGGTCACAAACAGCATCAGCGCCGGCACCAACACCGACGCGAACGCCCGCTCGATGGCGTCCCGAAGCAAAAGGCCCACGGCGGCTACGGGAATGGAAGCGATCACCAAAAGCCAAAACAGCCGCCTGCCTGCGTCGGCCCCGGGCCGGCGAAGGCCCAGCACGCCCGCGATCATCTGCATGATCTCCTCGCGGAAAAACAGCGCCACGGCCAGAAGGCTTCCGAAGTGCACGAAGACGTCAAAGGTCAGCGCTTCGGCGCTGATGCCTAACAGATGGCGGGCGATGACCAGGTGTCCGGAGCTGCTGACGGGCAGGAATTCCGTCAGTCCCTGGAGCACGCCCAGGACGATGGCTTGCCATGCGCTCATTCATTACGCCCCCAGTCGATCCCGCGCTTCACCATAGCACACCTTGGCCTCGTTGGCCATAGCCGGATCGTCTTTCCAGATTCTTATGCGGACCGCGGCGCCATCCCTAGTGCCCACGGTTGCCGGCCGGTGCGCCCGGGCCGCCGGACGAGGAATCTCACTGGAAAGGCGGAAAAGTAGTCGACGTAACGGGGGACGAGCAAACTACACGACGACGGGAGTGAGCGACTGTGACCAACCCCACCGCTGCCAAGACGCTGCCCAAGCGCGCCGAGATCCCCGAGGCCATGCGCTGGCGACTCGAGGATCTTTACCCCACGGATGAACACTGGGAAGAAGATTTCCGCAAGACCAAGGACGCGATTGCACGCCTACAGGCCTTCGCGGGGACTTTGGCCCAGTCGCCCGCCCGGCTGGCCGAATGCCTCAAGCTGCGGGATGAAACGGCAGAGCGGCTGGAGCGGGTGTACGTCTACGCCTTTACCCGGATGGATGAGGACAGCACCAACGACAAGTACCAGGCGCTCTTTGATCGCAGCCAGCGCCTCTATGTCGAGCTGCGTACCGCCATCTCCTTCATCGAGCCCGAGATCCTGCAACTGTCGGAGGAGCGGCTGCAGCAGTACCTCAATAGCCCCGAGCTCGCCCTTTACCGGCACCACATCGAGGACATCGTGCGCTACAAACCCCATACCCTCTCGCCGGCGGAGGAAGCGATCCTGGCTGCTGCGGGCGAGGTGGCGCAGGCGCCATCCAACGTGTTTGACATGTTTAACGACGCGGACCTGAAGTTCCCCGCGATCCAGGACGAAAACGGCGAGTGGGTGGAATTGACCCACGGGCGCTACATCCGCTTTATGGAAAGTGCCGACCGCCGCGTGCGCAAGGATGCCTTTGAGGCCCTGCACAATACGTACGCCCGCTGGCGCCACACGGTGGCGGCGACGCTAGCCTCGAGCGTCCGCAAAGACGTCTTTTACGCGAGGACCCGCAAGTACCCATCGGCCCTGCACATGGCCTTGCACGAGGAAAACATCCCGGTTGAGGTGTATACGAACCTAATCGACACCATCCGCTCCCGGATCGACTTGCTCCACCGCTACATGGGCATCCGCAAACGACTGCTGGGCGTCGACGAGCTGCACATCTATGACATCTACGTGCCGCTCGTGCCCGAAGCCGACATGCACATCCCCTATGAGCAGGCGTGCCAAACGATGGTGCAGGCGCTGAAACCCCTGGGCGACGAGTATCTCCGGATCGTTCAGGAAGGGCTGGCAAATCGCTGGGTTGACGTCCTGGAGAACGAGGGCAAGCGCAGCGGCGCCTACTCGATCAGCGCGTACGGCGTTCACCCCTACATCCTGATGAACTACGAACCGAACTTGGACAACCTGTTCACCCTTGCCCACGAGTTCGGCCATGCGTGCCACAGCTACCTGTCCAATACGACGCAGCCGTTCGTGTACGCCCAGTACACCATCTTTGTGGCCGAAGTCGCCTCCACCTTGAATGAACACCTGCTTTTCCATCATCTGCTCAAGGAAACCAGCGACAAAGCCCAGCGCCGTTACCTGATCAACAAGTACCTGGACGGCGTGCGGGCCACCGTCTTCCGCCAGGTCAAGTTCGCCGAGTTTGAGAAAATCATCCACGAGCACGTCGAGGCAGGAGAAGCCCTCACGCCGCAGTTCATGAGCGACACGTATCACGGCTTGGTTAAGGAGTACTACGGTCCCGAACTGATCGCGGACGATCCCATCGCGATCGAGTGGGCCCGTATCCCCCACTTCTACAACGCGTTTTATGTGTACAAGTACGCCACGGGGTTCGCGGCGGCCACGGCGCTGGGACAGGCCATCCTCGAGGAAGGCAGGCCGGCGGTGGAGCGCTATCTCAACCTGCTGCGCTCCGGCAGCTCCGACTATTCCCTCAACCTCCTGCGCCAGGCCGGCGTCGACATGACGAAACCAGAGCCGATCCTTCGGGTTATGGACGTGTTCGAGCAGATGCTGGACGAGCTGGAAGCCCTCGCCTGAGAAACGGCGCCGCCGAGCTGTGCCGGGAGGCCGCTGGCGTACCAGTGGCCTCCCGGCGGCCGGCTGTCAACGGGATTCTAGGAAACGCCACAGTTCATCTTGTGAGTACGCCGCAAGGGGCCGCCACCGACCGTCGCGGCCCCTGATGCGCTTCCCGGCTGCTTCCTCCACCAGCCGGCCGACGCACGACGCCGCGACACCCGCGCGCTGGAGGGCAGCGACGACCGCCTCTCCGTCGGGAGCAGCCACTACCAGGCTCCCCGACCCGAGCAGGCCCAGCGGGTCCAAGCCGAGGTGGCGACAGATGGCGACGGTTTCCGGGCGAACGGGAACCTGGTCTTCCCAGATTTCGCAGCCGACCCCCGCCGCATCGCACAGCTCCTCGATGGCGCCGAGCAGTCCACCTTCAGTGGTGTCGTGCATAGCCCGAGCACCGGCTTCGGCGGCTATTAGGGCCTCTTCTACCACACTGAGCTCCTCCGCGAACGCGGCGGCCCTTGCCACAAGCTCCTCGCCCAAGCTTGCAGCCAGCTCGCCACCGAAATCGCTGGCCAAAATGGCCGTCCCCTCTAGGCCTACACCCTTGGTCACCACTAGGCTGTCCCCCGGCCTGGCATCGGCGGCCGAGATCACTCGGTCCCGTGGGGCGCGGGCGACGGCGGTCACAACCACCACTACGTCGTTGACCCTGGACGTGATCTCCGTGTGACCGCCCAGCACGGCCACACCCAGCCGGCGCGCTTCACCGTCGATCTCCCGCATTAGCTCCTCGACGGCGTCGATTGGCGTCCCTTCGGGCAGAAGGAGGACCACGACTATACCGACCGGGCGCGCCCCGTGGGCCGCCACGTCGTTGGTAGCCACGATGACTGCCAATCGACCTGCACCTTTTCCGGCGCCCGTGATAGGATCGCTGCTAATGACGCAGACGTCGCCGCCGAGATCAACCACCGTGGAATCGAGCCCGACGCCGGGTCCCACCAGGACTTCTACTCGCGCGGCACCCCGGAAGGGCAGCACCCGGGCGCGCAGCTCGGCTGACGACAGCTTGCCGACCTTCACCGGTGCCCCTCCTCCGCACCCCCGGAGCACCACGGGCGCCGTCCGAGATCAGACGGACTGCGCCCGGCTGCCGGTCCGGCCGCCACGACCCTCCGCAGCAGCGCCGGCGTCATAGCACACCCTCCCGGCGCAGCCGCCCCAACGCTCTCTGAAAGGCGGCTACCGTGTCTTCCACGTCCTGCTCGGTGTGGGCGGAGGACAAAAAGCCACCGCTGCGCATAAGATCGACGCCCTCAACGAGCATGGCTTTGCGCAGGGCGAGGGTTTCTGCGCCCTTGCTCAGCCGCTCCAATACCCCAGGGTCGACTCCGCGGGGCGGCACACCCGCGGGGCTGGGCTCCGCATCGAGCCCCAGGGCAATATGGAACATGGAGCTTTGCCAGTACACGCATCCCCGCACGCCGGTTGCCGCCAGGGCGCGGTTGAGCCCTTGTCCCAGCGCCCTGCACAGGGCATCGGCCCGGTGAATCGGCTCACCGTTCCGAAGCTGCCGCAATGTGGCCACGGCGGCCGCTGCGGTGACGGGGTTGGCGTTAAAGGTGCCTTGGTGGGCGATCTTCTTGGTCCGGTTCCACTCGGGGTCACGGTACTCTAGATACGCCAAAATGTCAGCCCGGCCGGCTACTGCCGCCCCAGGCAAGCCCCCCGCCACGATCTTACCAAGGCAGACGAGGTCTGCCCGCACGCCGTAATACTCCTGCGCGCCTCCGGGTGCAAGACGGAAACCGGTGATGACCTCATCGAAAATCAGCAGCGTACCGTTGCGCCCTGTTTCCTCACGTACAAGGTGGAGAAAATCCCGGTCCATCGGGACCGCACCCCAGCCGCCCCCCGAGGGTTCCACGATCAGCGCCGCCACGTCGCCCCGGGAGAGCGCATGTTTGAGGGCATCGCCATCGCCCACCGGAAGGGCGACCGTAGTCGACAAGACCTCCTGGGGTACCCCGGTGGTGGCGGTGACGCCATAAGGGCCCTTATAGCCGCTGACCGCTTCGTCGTGCCAGCCGTGGAAATGGCCGGTGAACTTAGCCACCCGGGGGCGACCCGTGTAGGCCCGCGCCAAGCGCATCGCCAACTGCGTCGCTTCGGTGCCCGAGTTGACAAACCGAACCCTCTCCGCCCCCGGAACCAGCTCACGGATGAGACGCGCCCACTCGAGCTCGAGGCGGTGGCTTGCGCCATAGTGGGTACCGCGCTCTAGCTGCTCGGCCACGGCCGCGGTGACGGCCGGGTGCCCATGACCCAGCAGCAGCGCGCCATGGGCCATCCAATAGTCGATCAGGCGCCGACCTTCCACCGTCCACTTGTACGCGCCCTGCGCCCGCTCGACGAAGACCGGGAATGGCTCCATCCAGCGGGCATCGTGGGTGATGCCAGAAGGCAACAGCGACTGGGCCTCGAGATAAAGTTGCCGGGACCGTGGAAAGGCCGCGGCGTAGTCGCGGTCCAGCGCCGGCGTCTCCATCCGCATAAGCAGCTTGTCCCCTTACAGACCCGGCACCAGCTGGCGCAGCTCGACATATTCGAGCCCGTGGGCCGCGGCGACCGCGTCGAGCACCACATGGCCGGCATAGCAGTTGACGCCCTTGCGCAAAGCGGGGTCATCCTGAACCGCCTTGATGAAGCCTTTGTCGGCCACCTGCTGGATATAGGGCAAGGTTGCGTTGGTCAACGCCCACGTGGAGGTGCGGGGCACGGCACCGGGCATGTTGGGGACCGCGTAGTGGATGACGCCGTGTTTGACGTAGGTCGGCTCGCGGTGGGAAGTCACCCGGTCGGCCGTCTCCACACAGCCGCCCTGGTCGATGGCGACGTCGACGATGACCGCGCCTTGCTTCATCTGGCGCACCATGTCCTCGGTCACAAGACGCGGCGCTCTTGCGCCGGGCACCAGCACCGCCCCGATGACCAGGTCCGCGTAGGCCACTGCCCGTTCGATGTTGTAGCGGTTGGACATGACGGTAATGCGGTTGCCATGCAAAATCTCCTCGAGGTAGCGGAGCCGGTTGGCGTCCTTGTCGATGAGAGTGACCTGGGCGCCCATACCCAACGCGACGATCGCGGCGCTGGTGCCGACGGTGCCCGCGCCGATGACCACCACGTCCGCGGGCGGTACACCGGGTACGCCCGACAGGAGTACCCCGCGGCCGCCCTGGGTCTTTTCCAATAGGCGCGCTCCCACCTGTACCGCCATGCGCCCCGCCACCTCGCTCATCGGGCGCAGCAGCGGCAACGCCCCGTTGGGCAATTGAATGGTCTCATAGGCGATGGCCGTCACCTTGGCCTCCACCAGCCGCCGTGTCAGCGCCGGAAACGCGGCCAGGTGCAGGTACGTAAAAAGGATTTGGCCCTCCCGCAAGTACGGGAACTCTTCGGGTTCGGGTTCCTTAACCTTTACGACCATCTCTGCCCGGGCGTAGACGGCAGCCGTATCCTCCACGAGCTCCGCGCCCGCAGCGGCATACTCGTCGTCCAGCAGGCCGCTGCCCGCGCCCGCGCCGCGCTGTACGAGCACGGCATGCCCAGCCTTCACCAGCTCGTCGACGCCGGCCGGCGTCATGGCGACGCGATTTTCCCCTTCCTTCAGCTCCTTGGGCACCCCGATGATCAACCGTCATTCCTCCCTGCGGCCATGTTCGTGCGTCCTTTTGCGGCGGCGCTATCGTCCCGCGCCGTCGTTGCCCGGACCACGGGCGTCGCCGTCGACCGTATACACTTGCAGCAGGTTGGTGGAGCCGGGTTCGCCGGTCTTGACGCCAGCCGTGATTACAACTCGGTCACCCTTGCGGATGTAGCCGCCCGACAAGGCGGCCTGCACCGCGACGTCGATCATGTCGTCGATCTTGTCGGTGCGGGGTACGACGATGGGCTGCACGCCCCACACCAAGGTCAACTGCCGGGCCACCTCAGGGCCCGGGGTCAGCGCCAGGATCGGCGCGCCGGGCCGGAACTTGGACACCATCCGCGCAGTGGCGCCCGATTGGGTCGATGTCAAGATCGCCGCTGCCCCCACGTCCGTGGCTGCCCGGCACGTGGCATAGCTGATGGCTTCAGCGATGGTCGGGGACGGGCCACTGCGGCGTGAGGCCACCAATTGATCATACTGGATGGCGTTCTCCGTACGCCGCGCGACCCGGTCCATCACCCGTACCGCCTGCACGGGATATTGCCCGATGGCGGTTTCTCCCGACAGCATGATGGCGTCGGTGCCGTCCAAGATGGCGGTGGCCACGTCGGTGACCTCCGCCCGGGTCGGCCGCGGATTGTTGACCATCGACTCCAGCATCTGGGTGGCCGTGATCACGGGTTTGCCCATCCGGTTGCACGTGTCAATGATGCGCTTTTGCACCAGAGGTACCTCTTCCGGCGGGATCTGGACACCCAGATCCCCGCGCGCCACCATGATGCCGTCGGCCTCCGCAACGATTTCCTCCAGGTGCCGCACGCCCTCGTGGCTCTCGATCTTCGCGATGACGGGCTGCCGCCCCCCGGCGGCGCGAATGACTTCCTTGACCGCGGTCACGTGCTCCGCCCGGCGGATGAAGGAGGCGGCGATAAAGTCCACGCCTTGCTCGATGCCGAACCGAATATGCGCTGCGTCGCTCTCCGTCAAGGCCGGCAAATCCAGGTCGACCCCTGGGAGCGTCAGCCCCTTGTGTGAGCGGAGCCAACCTCCCACCACGACCCGGCAGTGGACGGCGGAACCCTCCACTCGCTCTACCCGCAGCTCGATCAGCCCGTCATCCAAGTAGACGGTGCTCCCCGGTTGCACCAGCCGGTGAAGCTCCACGTGGGTGACAGACGCCCGTGTTCCGTCCCCTACCACGGGCTCGTGAACAAACGTAAAGTCTTGCCCGCTTTCAAGCAGGACGGGTTCCGGCCGGACGGGACCGATGCGGACTTTGGGCCCCTGGATGTCGAGCAAAATGCCGATGGGGCGCCCTTGCGCCGCGGACGCCTCCCGCAGGCGGATAATGCGCCGCGCTTGCTCTTCGAGGGTGCCGTGGGAAAAATTGAGCCGGGCGACATCCATCCCGGCCGAGATCAGTTCCTCAAGGAGTCCATCGCTGGCAGGTCCAATGGTGCAGACGATTTTGGTGCGACGCACACCCGTCCCTCCATGGCAGTTGCACCCCGCGGCCCGCCGGTTCGTCAGTCACGCGGGGACTCAGAAACCGCCTGGAGCCGCTCTTCGGTCTCCTGGGCGAGACGGCCCATGCGGCGATACTTCTCCAGACGGCGGTGAATGAGCTCATCCCCGCTCAAGGGCAAAAGCTCCCGCAGGTGGCGGACGACAGCCTCCTTGAGCCGCTGGGCCGCTTGTTCGCGGTCGCGGTGGGCGCCGCCCAACGGTTCGGGGATCACCTCATCGATGACGCCCAACTCCAGCAAATCCTGCGCCCCGATCTTGAGCACGGCCGCGGCATCAGGCGCCCGGCCAGTGTCTTTCCACAGGATCTCCGCGCACATCTCGGGCGAAATGACCGAGTACCACGCATTCTCCATCATCAGCACCCGGTCGCCCACGCCGATGGCCAAGGCCCCCCCGCTGCCCCCTTCGCCGGTGATAACGCAGACGATGGGTACCCGCAAAAACGACATGCGGCGAATGTTCTCCGCGATGGCCACACCCTGGCCCCGCTGCTCGGCCTCGATGCCCGGGTAGGCCCCGACCACGTCAATAAGGGAGACAATCGGTCGGCCAAATTTCTCGGCCTGCTGCATGAGGCGCAGCGCCTTTCGGTACCCCTCTGGGTGGGGTAGGCCAAAGTTGCGGCGAATGTTTTCCTTGGTGTCGCGCCCCTTCTGCGGGCCGATAATGGTTACGGGCATGCCGTCCAAAAGTGCGAGACCACCTACCATCGCCTCGTCGTCCCGCACGCAGCGGTCGCCGGACAGCTCCACGAAGTCCGTGCAGATCATGTTGATGTAGTCCAGCGTCGTCGGCCGCCTGGGGTGGCGGGCCAGCTGCACCCGCTGCCAGGGGGTCAAGTTGCTGAAGATCTCGGCCCGCAGGCGATCGGCCTTCCGTTCGAGGGTGGCCAGTTCCTCGCTGAAGTCGATGCCCTTCTCCTTGGTAAAGGCCTGCAGTTCCTTGATACGGTTTTCCAGCTCAATGAGGGGCCGTTCCCACTCAAACACGCCATTGACCACCCGCTAGTGCCCCCTAGGCTCGGTGCAGGCGCAGGATGCGCGCCAGAGTGGGGCGCAAGTCCTTGCGCTCCACGATCATGTCCACCATGCCGTTTTTCAGGGCAAACTCCGACGTTTGAAACCCGCTGGGCAAGGACTGGCGAATCGTTCGCTCCACGATGCGCGGACCGGCGAAACCGATCAGCGCGCCCGGCTCAGCGAGGATGTAATCACCCAACGACGCGAAACTGGCGTACACCCCGCCCATGGTGGGGTTGGTCAGCACGGAGATGTAGGGCTGGCGGCTTGCGCCAAACCGTTCTACGGCCTGGCTCGTCTTGGCCATCTGCATGAGGGAGAGAATGCCCTCCTGCATCCGGGCGCCACCGCCCCCGCCTGACACCACCACTACGGGAATCCGGCGCTCCAGCGCGCGCTCAAACAGCCGGGTCAGCTTCTCGCCGACCACCGAGCCCATGCTGCCGCTGAAGAAGCTGAAATCCAGCACACCGACAGCTACCGGGTACTTGTCGAGCTTGCCTTCACCGGTCACAACGGCCTCGCTCAGGCCAGTCTGGGCCTGCATACGGGCCAGCTTTTCCTCATATCCCGGGAACCCCAGCGGATTCACCGTTCTCAGGTCGGTGTCCCATTCTTCAAAGGTATCCAAGCTGTCCAAGAGTTGACTAAGGCGCTCCACCGCGCCCACGTGGAAGTGGTGCCCGCACCGGGCGCACACCTGCAGATTGCGGGCGAGCTCCCGTTGATAGAGGATGTTTTGGCAACCGGGACACTTGACCCACAGGCCGTCAGGCACTTCTTTGGGCCGCGCGGGTTGGGGGCGCGGCTGGTCCCCGTCCCCTTGGGACGGTTTCACCGTTGCATAGCGGGATTTGGAACGAAAAAGGTCTTTGAATACGGGCATCGTAGTGGGTCCTGCCTCTAACGGCCGAGGGCGCTGGCCAGTACCTCGTGAGCCTCCTCCGCTTCCGCTTCGGGAACCAGGAGTTCAACCGCGTCCTTGTCCGTCCCGTCACCTAGCGGACGCACTTTAACCAGGAGCCCCTCGCGCTGCAGCATCTCACACACCCGCTGGCCGGCGGCGCGGTTGCGCGCAATGTATACAACCGTCCACATGCCCCCGTCTCTCCCCTTCAGGGTCGCCCCGTGCGGGACGCCGACCCCCGCCTGTGGCCGGATCGCGTCAGGCGCCGGCCTCGATGCGGCCGTGCCGCGTCAGGATCTCCGCGCGGCCGCGAATCTTGATGGCTGAGGTGTGCTCCGTGAACTGTGCCAGCATGACCTCGCCTTTGTCCAGCTTTTCGCTATGGTGAAACTTCGTTTCCTTGCCCCGCGTCAGGCCGATGATGGTTACACCGTCCTGGAGCGCTTTGATGACGACGAAATCGCCCCGGATGGTCTCCTCATTCATCGTCCCTGACCCCCCGCCTGCGCCAACACGACAAGGCGGGGCCCGCCTGCGGTGCCCTGCCTGTCCAAAAAGCCCATCACCATCACGATTGCGGGACAATTATATCCCGCTGCCGCGAAGGGTGTCAACCAGACGCCGCCTCCCTCAGCTCCGGCTGTGGGCCGGCTTCGCCAGCATCGGCGCTGTGACCTGTCGCCGCGCCGTTGTCCACCACGTCCCCGACCCGCTGGTGCGCAATGCGGGCTGCGGCTGCCGCAGCCACCCCCGCGACGAGGTCGTCCAGGAACGTGTTGACACGTCCCTTGTCCTTATCGTTGAGCCGCCCGATCAGTCCCAGCTTGAGCTTGTCCAGGTACCCAAAACTGGTCAACCCGACCGAGCCATAGATGTTGGTCACAGCCAGCGCCAGGACCTCATCCACGCCGTAAAGCGGCTCATCCCGGCGCACAATGGAATTAAGCGGCTCGGGCAAGGCGTTTTGCTCCGCCAGCATGTCCAGGGCGATCCCGGTGATGATGGCGTGCTGGGCCTCCCGTTTTTCGATCACCCGCAAGACGCTCTCGACGCATTGCTCCAGCGAGATGGAATTGGAGTAGGGCCGCTGCAATTCGTACACGATGCGACCGATCTCTTCGATGTCCACACCGCGTTCGGCAAACAGCCGCAGCACCACGTCTTTCACCGCGATCACTCCCGTCGTCCTCGTGCCTGGGATCGATCGTATGGCGCCCGGGTGACGCCGGTGAGCCAGCCCTCGCGGGCTAAGGCACCCAAAGCGGACAAAAGCGGCTTCCCAGGCTTGACCCGCACCTGGTCGTCGGCCAAGACGTCCACATGCGCTCCAGGCTCCTTGACCCGCAGGATGACCGGCGCCTCCCCGGGAAACCGGTTGAGCACCGCCAGCAACCGCTCCAGCTGCGGGGCCGCGTCTCGCGTAATTTCCACCACGAGGGCTGGCACATCTACTCCAAGCATATCAGAAACCGGGGCGCTTGCGGCAGGAGCGGGCGGCTGGCCAAAAAAGGAAGTTTGGGCCGCTGCGGCTCTGTTGGAGCCGCTAACCTCCATCGCCACCTGGCCGAGCTGGGCCAACAGCTCCCGGCGGCTTTGCCCCAACCCGTCGCAGGCGCCGGCTTCGATCAACGCCTCCAGCACTCGCCGCGGCAGATAACGAGACGGGACACGCTGGATAAGGTCAGCCAGCGAACGGAAAGGGCGTTCCCCCCGCGCGGCCACGATGGCCTCCGCCGCCGTATATCCCACGTGCTTTACCGCCCCCAAGCCGTAGCGGACTGCGCCGTCGGCGGTGACGGTGAAATCGCTCATGCTCGCGTTAACATCCGGGGGCAACAGCCGCACGCCCATGCGCCGGCACGCCGCCACGTAGCGGGCGACCCGGTCCGGGTTCCCCCGCACGGAGGAGAGCTGGGCAGCCATGAACTCTGCCGGGAAGTGGCAGCGCAAGTAGGCGGTTTCGTAGCTGATCAGGGCATAGGCCACGGAATGGCTCTTGGCGAAACCGTACCCCGCAAACCGCTCAAGGTCCGCGAATACCTGCTCCGCCACAGCCTGCGGAACGCCCCGTGCCGTAGCGCCTGCCACAAAACGGACGCGGGTCTGAGCCAGCAGCTCCGGCTGCTTCTTGCTCATCCCTCTGCGCAGCAGGTCCGCTTCGGCTGGGCTGAATCCGGCGAGCTCCATCGCGATGCGCATGACCTGCTCTTGGTAAAGGATGACGCCGTACGTCTCCGCCAACAGCGGTTCAAGCCGCGGATGCGCATATGTCACCGCCTCCCGCCCGTGCCGCCGCCGAACGAAGGAGTCGATGCGCTGCGCAGGCCCAGGACGCCCTAAGGCCAGCAGGGCTACCAGATCCGAAAAACGGTCGGGCCGCAGCTGCTCCGCCAGCCGACGAAACACCGGGGTTTCCAACTGAAACACGCCCTCGGTCCCGCCCCGCGCCAGCATGCGGTAAACAGCACGGTCGTCCAAGGGCAGCGGGTCCGGCACGCGTCCGCCGCGCAGGGCCACCAATTCCCGGCACCGCTGAATGACGGTCAAGGTGCGCAGGCCCAGGAAGTCGATTTTCAGATAGCCGAGGGCTTCGACGTCCTCCATAGGATATTGGATGACGCGCTGTCCGCTGGCCGTGTAGACCAGCGGCAGCTGCCCCTCCAATTGGTCGTCGCCCACCACGATCCCCGCTGCGTGGATCGATAAGTGGCTGGGCGCCCCTTCGACCGCCTGCGCCAGCCGCCACAAGCGCTCAAGGTGCGGTTCTCTGAGGGCCTCCGCCAGCGCCGGCACCGACGCTTCAGATTCTGCGAGGGTGGCTCCCGGTTCGGCCGGGATCAGGGCGGCCAGGCGGTCGACTTCCTCCTTGGGCACATCCAGCGCCCGCCCCATCTCCCGCAGGGCGGCGCGTGCAGCCAATGTGGCGAAGGCGGCGATATGAGCCACCCGTTCCGGCCCGTGGCGGTCGCGAATGTAGTGCAACAGCTCCTCCCGGCGGGAGTCGCATACGTCAATGTCGATGTCGGGCGGTGCGGCGCGGTCCGGATTGAGAAACCGCTCGAAGACGAGTCCGTGGGCGATCGGGTCGACGGCGGTGATCCCAAGGCAGTACACCACGGCGCTGCTGGCCGCCGATCCGCGACCCGGCCCGATGGCGATACCGTGACGGCGCGCCCAGCCGACGGCGTCCCAGAGCAAGAGGAAATAGCTTGCCAGCCCCATGCGGCGAATAACGGCCAGCTCGTGCCGGAGGCGCTCCTCCACGTCCGCAGGGAGCGGTTGGCCGTAGCGCTCCGCCGCCCCCTCACGCACCAGGCGCTCCAACAGCTGGTCGGGGGATTTCTCCTCCGGTGGGAAAGCGGGCAGCCGCAAGGCTGTCGCTGCAAGCTCCACTTGGCACATCTCAGCGATCCGCAAAGTGTTGGTGACGGCCTCGGGAACGTGCGCAAACCGCGCCGCCATCTCCTCTGCGGTGGCCAGGTACAACCTACCCGAGTCGGGCTCGGGCGGCTTGTGCTGGCCGGAGGCTATCCGCAGCAGCGCCTCGCGTGCGGCGGCCTGAGACCGCACAGCGTAATGGACGTTGTGTGTAGCGACTAGAGGAAGGTCCAAGTCGGCGGCGAGCTGCACCAACTCCCGGTTTAAGTCTGCCTGCCCAGGATCGCCGTGGTCCTGGAGCTCAATGAAGAACGCGTCGGACCCGAACCGGTCCCGGAATGCCCGCGCGGCGGTCCGGGCCTCCTCCCGCCGCCCGGCGGCCAAAAGCGCCGGGATTTCCCCGCGCCGGCAGCCGCTGAGCACCACGAGGCCGTCGCCCCAGCGCCAAAGGTCGTCCCGCGTAACTCCGCCCGTCCCGGGCGCGCCGGCTCCGGCGGGCCCTCCCGTGCGGCTTGCGGCCGCCGTAGCCGCGATTGTCGCCAGGCGGCACAGATGGCGGTAGCCTCGTTCGTCGCGGGCCAACACCGTCAAGTGGTGGCCGGTGGGAGCGACGGCTAACTCACAGCCGATAACGGGATGGACGCCCGCCTGCCGGGCGGCACGGTAAAAGCGAACGGCGCCGAACAGGGCATCGTGGTCCGTCAGGGCCAGGGCCCGCATCTTGAGGGCAGCGGCCTGCTGGACGAGCTCACCAGGCGAAGACACACCGTCCAGCAGGCTGTAATGGGAGTGGACGTGCAGGTGAACGAAGTCGGCGCCCATCCGGCCTCCTGCCCCTGGGGAGTGACTGTCCTTTGTTTCCTTCTATACCACAGATCCGCGGTCCTGGGCACCCGCCGTCTGCAGCGGCATAACGCGCAGCTTGCGCCAGTATGCATGGGGCGGGAGGTTGGGCCCGTGCAGGGCGAGATCGTCAAAGGGGTGCTGCTGCCCTTCTTTACCGCCCTCGGCGTGATGCTGGGCGGATCACTCTTGGGCGGCTTGGCAGCCCTCTTTTACCCCGAGTCGCCCTTTCACCGCATGCAGACACTGGCCGCTGACGTGAAGCTGTGGGCTATTGTGGTGGCCATAGGCGGGACGTTTCCGACGCTGCGGGCTTTGGACTCGGGCCTGTTCAACGGCGAAGTCGTGCACCTGGTACGCCAGTTGGGCGCCATCTTGAGCGGGTTTCTCGGCGCGCAAGCGGGCTACTGGGTTGTCATGGGCCTTACGGGAGGCCGCGGCGGGTGATCCGCTTTCTGACCTGGAGCAAGGATCAGCTCACCCGCGTCGTCGCTGGTCTCACCTTGGGAATGCTGTTGGGCGCGCTGACGGCGACCCTGATCCTCGGGATGCGCCTCGAGGTGCTGTCGATGGAAAACGCCTCGCTGGCTGACCGGCTGGCGGACCTGGAAGACAAGTATGAGCGGCTGTTACAGCAACCTGCCAGTCGCTTGCAGGCCAAAGACGTGGTGGTACAGCTTGTGGATTTCCGGGGCGATGAGCGCACCGCGCTCGAACTGCGCCGGTTTGTGCGGGACCTGGTGAAAGACCACGTCATCGGCCGCCCGGTGCAGGAGATCGACCACCTCCTCATCCAACAGGTGGTGGACGGCCGCCGCATCACCGTAGAATCCCGGGACTGGCACCTGCGCGCCGTAATGAGCTCGATCACGTGGGAAACCTACTTTCTCTATGTGGAAGCTACGGCAGCCCTTCCCGTATAAGCCGGCCCTACCGGTCTCACTGCCGTCTTAGTCCGGTCAGCCCGGCGTAGCTACCCGCTTGCTTCATTCCCCCCTGCGGGACCATCCGGGTGTGCCGGTATGCTCCAATTGCGCCCATCGTTGTTGTCCCACTGGCCGCGGTCGTCACGGAAACAGAATTCGAGCGTCCCCTGCTCAGGCACGGGCACCGAGGCCCGGAACCGCTGCGGACCGACCTGGACCATCGCGGTTTCCTGCACCTGCTGCCAATCTCCCGGGCCGGCTCCATAGTGAAGATAGATCTCACCGGCGGCTTCGTGCGCCAGGCGGCCCGAGTACGTGATGGAAACTTGGCGCCCTCCCGCGGGCGGGGGCGTCACCGACACTTCCGCGGACAACTCAACGTCCAGCGGCTGGCCCGTCCATGCAGCCGCCTGGCCGCCCTCCCTCCCCCCGCCACCGGCTTCTTTCGGACCCCGGCGGGCGTCTCCTGGTGCAGGCTCTGGGATTCCTAGCGCCCGGCGGATGGCGTCCCAAGACAGCTTGACCATCCCGACCACCCCCGTGCTTGCTGCACTCCGTAGTCTTCGTCCAGGCCGGGGGTCGCTACGCTGGGAACATCCGCCGCCGGCCTCGTATATGACCGCTCCCTCGCGCCGCCCCCCCTTTGGGGTTGTCTGGCGCTGCGCCTTTACACGAGCTTCGATTTTGGGGTATATTGGGTACGGTCCAGCAGGCACTACGTGCGAAAGGAGTCAACGTATGGCCAAGGTTCCCATTACAGTCGCCAAGGGTGACGGCATCGGTCCTGAAATTATGGATGCCACGCTCCACATCCTCATGGAAGCTGGAGCGGAGATCGAACCCGAGTTCATCGAGATCGGCGAAAAGGTGTACCTCTCCGGAAACACCAGCGGCATCGGCGAGGAAGCCTGGGAGTCGCTGCGGCGCACCAAGGTGTTTCTCAAGGCGCCCATTACCACGCCCCAGGGCGGCGGCTACAAGAGCCTCAACGTGACGACCCGCAAAGTGCTCGGGCTGTACGCCAACGTGCGCCCGTGCGTGTCCTACCACCCGTTCATCCCGACCAAGCACCCCAACATGAACGTGGTCATCATCCGGGAGAACGAGGAGGACACGTACGCCGGCATCGAGTACCAGCAGACGCCGGACATGACCTCGGCCATCAAGCTCATCAGCCGCCCGGGCACCGAGAAGATCATTCGTTACGCCTTTGAGTACGCCCGCACGTACAACCGCCGCAAGGTCACCTGCATGACGAAGGACAACATCATGAAGATGACCGACGGCCTCTTCCACAAGATCTTCGATGAGATCGGGGCCGAGTATCCGGACATCGAGAAAGAGCACTGGATCATCGACATCGGCATGGCCAAGCTGGCCGACACGCCCGAGCAGTTTGACGTGGTGGTCATGCCCAACCTTTACGGCGACATCGCCTCCGACATGGCCGCACAGATCGCGGGCAGTGTCGGCCTTGCGGGTTCGGCCAACATCGGCGACCACTGCGCCATGTTTGAGGCGATCCACGGCAGCGCCCCGCGCCGCGCCGGGCAAAACTTGGCCAACCCGTCGGGCCTTCTGCACGGCGCCATCCTGATGCTGGTGCACATCGGCCAGTATGAGGTGGCCACCCGCATTCACAACGCCTGGCTCCGCACGATCGAGGACGGCGTCTACACTTACGACATCGCCAAGGACCGCCCGTCGGTGGGCACCAAGGAGTTTGCTCAGGCGGTAGTGGAGCGTCTCGGCAAGCTGCCTGAAACGTTGCCGGCGGTGGACTACACCCAGAACAAGGAGCGCAAGGTGGCACCGGTCGCCCGGGTCAGCGTGCGGCCCGAGCCTAAGCGGGAGTTGGACGGCGTCGACGTCTTCTTGTACAACAAGGCGCTGTCCGCTGACGAGCTGGGCAAGACACTGGAGGCCGCGGCAGGACCCGAGTTCAAGCTGGTCATGATCTCCAACCGCGGCGTCAAGGTTTACCCCGGCGGCTATCCTGAGACGTTCACGGTCGACCATTGGCGCTGCCGCTTCGAGGGTGCGAAAGGCCCCGGCACGGCGTCCCACGAGGACATCCGGGCGCTGCTCGGCCGCATCCAGGCTGCCGGCCTTGAGTGGATCAAGCTTGAGAACCTCTACCTCTTTGACGGCCAGCGCGCGTACTCGCTGGACCAGGGCCAGTAACGGCGCGGCCGGCCGGCCACGCTCGGATTCCGGCGCCCTAGCAAGGCGCAAGACATGAGAAACGTATCCGAGGCCTCCCCTTGATGCGGGAGGCCTCGGCGCGCCGGAGCTGTCGGAAAGCAACCGTTGACCGACGATGGATTTGCTGCCGTCACCGGCCTTGTACTTGCCCGCGGATCTCGCCTGCGGGAAACTGCGTCGTGTGCACGTTCACGTACGCCGCTCCGGCTCGCAAGATGCGCAGCACGCCCTCCCAGTCACCCGCCGCAATCCCCTGCTCGGGCACAGCCACGACGTCTGACGGGGAGACGGTTCCTTGAACGCTGCCACCGGCCGGCGGGCACGCAGCCTTGCCACCGCCACCGCACAAGAAGGCAAGCACAGCGCCATTTACCCCCGGCTGGCCAAAGTGCAGGTGAGCTACGGTTGCCGGCGCGCTCAGACCCGAGAACGCGAGCTCAAAGGCGAGCGTCTGCCCGTCCGGTGCGAGCTGGGCGCGAAACGTACCGGTTCCAGCTGTCAGGATCGGCGGCACTTCCTGAAAGCCGCTCAGCTCGGCCTGGAACGTCTCGGTGCGCCGCCGTAGGATCAGCTCTGGCCCAAACCACGCTGCGGCCAGCAGCGCCGCGGCCGCAAGGCCCATGGCGACGCGCCGGGCAAAGAACACCCTCATAAAGGTCATGCCGCTCCCCTCCCCACATGGGCTTGGCAACCGGCGACGCCCGGTGCCGCCGGCGGCTGCCTGTCCCGGCGGCTCGCGCTTCATGCCTATGACATGCTCACCGGCACCATGCCAAGCGTTGCAGGGAAAGTTGCGGATTTGAAACGGAAACGCGGCTCGCGACTCAGTAGGCGCAAAAAGAAAGACCCGCCTGTTCGGCGGGTCTTTCCTGGTACCCCCAAGGGGATTCGAACCCCTGTCTCATGGCTGAGAACCATGCATCCTAGGCCGCTAGACGATGGGGGCACGCTGTTGCTGCGGCCTCAGACCGAGTTTCATTCTAGCACGCCTCCGTGCCCTTGTAAAGGGGTGATTTGCGGCGCGGACAGGACAAGCGGGGTATGTAGCGAATGTGTCCATTGACAACAAGAAGGAGGTCGGACGGTTGGAGCTTTGGTTGAGGGAGATCGAATCCGATGACCTGCACATCGGCATCCGCGTGAGCCGCGTGCTGCACCGGGAGCGGAGCCGCTATCAGGACATCGCGATCGTCGACACGCCGGGCCTCGGCCGCATGTTGGTGCTGGATGGCATCGTGCAGACGACGGTAAAGGACGAGTTCGCTTACCACGAGATGATTGTACACGTGCCGCTCATGAGCCATCCTAGCCCGCGCCGGGTGCTGGTCATCGGCGGCGGCGACGGCGGCACCGTGCGGGAACTGGTCAAGCACGTGAGCGTCGAGCGCGTCGATTTGGTGGAGATCGACGAACGCGTGGTCGCCCTGTGCCGCGAGTACTTGCCCGAGCTGAGCGCCAGCTTTGACGACCCCCGGGTCAACATTATCATCGGTGACGGCATTGAGCATGTCAGCAACGTGCGGGGCGAGTACGATGTGGTCATCGTCGACTCTTCCGACCCCGTCGGTCCGGCGGTCGGCTTGTTCCGGGAGGAGTTTTACCGGAGCGTGTACCGGGCGCTGGACGACGACGGCTTAATGGTCGCCCAGACCGAATCGCCCTTCGGCACGCCGCAGCTGGTGCGGGACGTGGCGGCTGCCGTCGGGCGGGCGTTTCCTCCCCACGCGTATCTGTATCTCGCCAACGTGCCGGTATATTCCCTCGGCGACTGGAGCTTTACCATCGGCAGCAAGGGTCCCGACCCGCGTACGCCCCGTCTGCCCGAGGGCGCCTCACTGCCTTTTGCCACCCGCTATTACACGCTGGAGGTTCATCGGGCAGCGTTCGCGCTGCCCCGCTACGTCCAGGAATTGCTGGACTTGGCGTAGCTTCCCGCGGTGCGCGCGGCGGGCGTCACCAGCATCCCGCCGCGCTTCGCCTGCGGCCTGCAAAATCCACGTGCAACCCACCTTGATCTGCCTCGAGGCGTGTGCTACAATAGGCGTCGGTGCGAGGGCACCGCACGCTGGGAGATGGGGTAACGGCAGCCCGCCAGGTTCTGGCCCTGGTAGTCTAGGTTCGAATCCTAGTCTCCCAGCCAGCGACAAACGGCACCTCATACGAGGTGCCGTTTTATTTGTTCACGGACTACCAGTCCACCCTGGACATGACGCGTGTGAAGGGCCTGGGTGCTAAAGCACCCAGGCCCTTCTTTCGCGCATGCTACGCCGTGACGTTGCGCTCGATTAAGCCTCGGCGGCGGGCTTGTCCGCCGGTGCAGCGGCCAGCGCGTCGCTGGCCATGTCCACCCCGCGGCGCAGTCGCTCCACCGTGCGCTCGCGGCCCAAGATAAAGATGACATCATGGATGGGTGGGCTGACCGACGTGCCTGTCAAGGCGACGCGAGCCGGCTGGATAACGTCGCCGAGCTTGGCGTTGTACTCTTCTGCCAATCCCTTGAACAGCTGCTCGATACCGGCGCCATCCCATGGGTCCAGCTCCAGCAGGCGTGCGATGAGACGGGCAAATAAACCGGGGACGTAGTCCCGGTGAAGGAACTTCTGCACAGCCTTTTCATCGAATTCCAGGTCGTCGGAGAAGAAGAACCGCGTCGACGGCACAATTTCGCCCAAAGTCTTGATGCGCGTCTGCAACGGTTCCATGATCTGCACCAACTTGCGCCGCAGCCCCTCATCCAGCTCCTTGGGAACCAAGCCAGCAGCGCTCAAACGCTCGTGCGCCAGCTCGGCGAGACGCTCCAGGGATGTCTCGCGGATGTACACGCCGTTCATCCACTCGAGCTTCTTCACGTCAAAAATGGCGCCGTGCTTGGAAACCCGCTCGAGGGAGAAGAACTCGATCAGCTGCTGGCGGGAGAAGATCTCCGTCTTATCGTCGTACGACCAGCCCAGCAGCGCCAAGTAGTTGACCATCGCTTCGGGCAGGAAGCCCTCCTCCCGGTAATAGCCCACCGACACCGCCCCGTGTCGCTTGCTGAGCCGCGTACGGTCGGTGCCCAGGATGAGAGGGACATGGGCAAACTCCGGCACTTCCCATCCCAGCGCCTGATACAGCTGGATCTGGCGAGCCGTGTTGGTCAGGTGGTCCTCGCCGCGGATAACGTGGCTAATGCGCATCAGGTGGTCGTCGACGACGACGGCAAAGTTGTACGTCGGCCACCCGTCGGACTTGAGGATGACCAGATCGTCCAGAACCTTGTTTTCAAACACAACCTCGCCGCGGATATGGTCGACAAAGCGCACCTCGCCCTCGTCGGGCGACAAAAAGCGGACCACCGACGGCCGCTCCTTGCTCAAGCGCTCCCGTTCAGCCTCGGACAAGTGAAGGCAGTGCCGGTCGTACATGGGTGCCTTGCCCTCGGCCAAAAGCCGCTCCCGGCGCTCCTTGAGCTCCTCCGGAGTGCAGTAGCAACGGTACGCCTTGCCTTCCGCCAAAAGCTGTTCGACGTACCGGCGGTAGATCTCCAAACGCTCGCTCTGCACATACGGCCCGTAAGGACCGCCGACGCCCGGCCCCTCGTCCCAATCGATCTCAAGCCACTTTAAAGCCTCGATGATCGCGCGGGTCGACTCTTCGGTGGAGCGCACCACGTCCGTGTCTTCGATGCGCAGGATAAACTTGCCGCCGTGGTGTCGGGCAAACAGCCAGTTAAACAAGGCCGTCCGGGCCCCGCCCACATGCAGGTAGCCGGTGGGGCTCGGGGCGTACCGGGTCCGTACTTCCTTCATGCGCTCGTGGCTCCCCTCTTTTCCGGCTGCAGCAGCCGGGCCAATCCCTCTTCAAACGGGGGCCTGACAACCCCGTACTCGGTGATGATGGCGGTAACGTAACGGTTGGGCGTCACATCAAAGGCCGGGTTGATGACCGAGACGCCCTCGGGCGCGATCCGTTGCCCCAGGACGTGGGTAACCTCCTGAGGATTCCGTTCCTCGATGGGGACCTGCCACCCGTGCCTGAGGCTTCCATCCAGCGTGGACACGGGCGCGGCTACGTAGAACGGGATCCCGTGCTCCTTCGCGAGCACCGCAAGGCCGTAGGTACCAATCTTGTTGACTACGTCACCGTTGGCGGTAATCCGGTCCGCACCGACGATAACGCTTTTCACGAGTCCTCTGGCCATCACGTAGGCTGCCATATTGTCGGTGATCAGGGTGACCGGAATACCCTCCTGCAGCAGTTCCCATGTGGTGAGACGAGCTCCCTGCAGGAAAGGCCTCGTCTCGCAGGCGTAGACCTGAACTTGCTTGCCCGCGGAGTGCGCGGCCCGGATGACGCCCAGTGCGGTACCGTAGTCGACGGTCGCCAGGGCCCCCGTGTTGCAGTGCGTCAGCACCCCTCCAGGCTCCAGCAACTCGGCCCCGTGGCCGCCGATGGCGCGGCAAGTACGAGCGTCTTCCTCAGCGATCGCGCCAGCCTCGGCCTCCAGTTGGTCCACCAGCTCCGCGTCGGACAGCTGGGGCCAATGCTCTAGGACGCCCAGCATCCGGTCTACCGCCCAAAACAGGTTAACGGCCGTCGGGCGAGCCGCCTTGAGCAGGTCCGCCACTTCCAGCAGACCGGCGCGCACACCGCTCCCTCGTTCCAGGAGCTCCCGCGCGCCCAGAACCATGCCGTACGCCGCGCTTGCGCCAATGGCCGGCGCTCCCCGCACCACCATGGTGCGAATCGCCTCGGCCACCTCGTGCGCGGTGCGGCAAACCACCGTCTCAAAAGCCAGCGGCAAGTGGCGCTGGTCGATAAGGTGCAAGGCGCCGTCCCGCCACACCAGCGACCGGACGCGCCCGGCGGGGTGGTGCTCGTCCCCGCTCCCCGTGCCGCGGCTCGCTTGCGTCATGACGCTTCCTCCCTTCCCGTCTAGTTTACCCGAAGCCAGGCAGGGAAGGAAGCGTCTTCCGGGACCGCGCTATCGCCGCTACAGGCGTCGCCGCTGGCCGGCTATGCGGCCGGAGTCGATTGAGGCAAGACCGTCGCCGGCAGTTCCAGGTCCAGCAACGGCGCGTACATCTGGCTTCCCATGACGTCGGTCTCCCCGGGGCTGCCGGACGGCCGCACCCGGCGGATGGTGAACTTGAAGGCTTGAGCGGGGTCAAAGGCAGTGAAATGCACAAGCCGCTCCGGGTGTATCCCGTAGAGCTGGCAAATGCGCTCTGGAGTCAGGGCGCCGCTCGCCTTGACCCGCTCATAGACGTCTGCGTCCTTGAAGATGATGTCAAACGTGATGCAGTCGGGACCGGCGTTCTTGCTCCGGACGGTGGACGTTACATCTCCCAGGCGAACCATCGCCGCGCCTCCTTCGCCGGGCTTGCTCGGCTCCTGCTCAAGCTAGCCCACTTCCTCAAACTCCATCCGAAACAGCTCCAACGGGTCCTCGACCTCGATGATGTGGTTGAGCGTCCAACGGTAAGCGGCCCTGGCGGGCAGTACTTCGTCGCTCATAAAGGCCGCAGCGCCCGCCGTCCCTTTGAGCCCCGGCAGGCGGGCATACATGAAGTTGCGCCCGGCCAAGTTGGTCAGCTCCATCGCCTCCGCCCGCGTCGGCGCCACGCCCTCCACGACGACGCACACTTCGTGTGACCGGATTTCCTTGATAGGCTCTAGGTCCCCCATGACCCCGTTCCTGCCGTAGACGTGGTAGTAGACCTGGTACTGCTCACCGCCGAACCGTTCCCGCACCTTGCGCTGCGACCAAGCGATGGCCTCGTCGAGAAGCGCGATGGTATTTGGATCACGGATGCCCACAATCATCAGCGCCCGCTCGCCGACCTTGCCCGCACCTTCGAGCTTGACGGTGTAGCGTGCCGCCGCGACCCACCGGGGACCCCGCACCCGGGTGCGCCGCTCGTCGACGGCCTCGTAGACACACTCGCTCATGTCGACGTACCCTCCGGGTAAGAATTCCCGCAGGGGACTTGCCCGCTCATACATGGCGTGACCGGCCACGGAAGCAGGTGTGCACCGCTGGTAGCCGCTCATGGGCTCAAGCACGATTCCCGTTTCGTCCACCGTACCCAGGATGCTCTCCTTGCCCGCAAACGGCTCGGCACAAAACGATGCACACTCAAGCAGCTTGCCGGCAAAATAGGCGATGGCTCGCCCGTAGCCGGCCTCGAGCAGCGGTGCCGCGAAGATGGCCGGATCGCACGCACGGCCGGCGATGATCACATCAGCACCTCGCCGCAGCGCTTCCAGGATGGGCTCAGCTCCCATCACCGCCACGGCGTTGTCGGTCTGTTCCAGATCCTCGATGGTCAGCGGCGGACGGCCGTCGAGGCCTTGTGTCCATGCTCCGCCCTGGACGCGCCGTTTGAGCGCCTCCAGGTCCTGGCTGCTGTAGATGGAGGCCATGCGAAAGCGGGGCAGGCGGTACTTGCGGGACAGCTCGCGGATGATAGCGGCAAACTCACGGACCCCACGGTCGGTACCGGTATCCGACGCCGAACCGATGATCATCGGCACGCCCAGGCGGCGGCTGGCCCTCAGGATCAGCTCCAGGTCATGCTCTTGCCATGTACGCGGACTGGCCGCCTCGTCGGCCCCTAGTGGATGAGGGCCGATGTCGCAGCTGCCCGAGTCGGCGACGATCGCGTCGGGGTTGTGGGCGACGCCTCTCCAGAAACTATCAGGCTCGATGGGAGTAAAGCCAAGATGGCCGGTGGGAGTCAGCAACTTCATCGTTTTCAGCCCCGTTGCCGGAGCGGCATCCGCCTGCAAGGCCGTGGACGTCATGGCCGCACCTCCCAGAAACAGAAAGCGGCTTCCCGGATCCAAACGAATCCGGTGAAGCCGCTCCAATTGTCCAGTGTGCCTGCTGCCCGCACCCGTCGCTGGCCAACTGCCATCATCCGCCCGCTGCCGGTCCGCATCGCCGCGCCAGCCTCCTTTGAAAAAAACAAAAAGCGAGCGGCGCCGCGGCACACTGCGGCCTTCCGCACGCTTTTTCCACGCTGACGAGGTTAGCTAGCGGGTTCGGGCCGAAAAAGTGGCCCTACCTGGCGAACCAGGATTCACCCTCTGCCCCGGGCCACCTGCTAATGATCGTCACCGTTA